>NZ_CAMYOS010000001.1:0-214756 GCF_947280595.1 uncultured Gardnerella sp.
GTGAAAATCAGCGTCAGGAATCTTGAGCCAACTAAAGTTAAGCTCACCATTACCGTAGAACTCGAAGAATTCAAGCCTTACTTAGATAAGGCCCGTAAGGAAATCGCCAAGCAAATCAACGTGCCTGGTTTCCGTAAAGGTCATGTACCTGGAAAGATTGTAGATCAGCGCGTAGGCTTCGCAGCTGTTGCCGGTGAAGCTGTGAATTCTGCTGTTCCAGAGCTTTATTCTCAAGCTTTGGAAGAAAAGAAGATCAGTCCTATGGATCAGCCAGAGTTTGAAGTGCAAGAAGTGCCTGAATCAGCTACTGGCGAAGAAAAGTTAAAGTTCGTTGCTACTGTTGAGCGTCGCCCAGAGTTCAAACTTAATAAGTTTGATGGTGTAGATATCGAAGTAGAAAAGCCTGAAGTAACTGATGAAGATGTAAATGCTCGTCTTGAAGCATTGCGTCATCGTTTCGCAACTCTTGTTGGTGTCGATCGTCCAATTAAGAAGGGTGATTTTGCCAATATTGACTACACTTCTTCATTCGGAGATGAAGTAGTAGCGAGTAGTGAAGGTGAAAGCATTGAGGTTGGAACTCATCGTATTCTTAATGAAATGGATGAAGCTTTGGAAGGTCTTTCTGCTGGCGAAGAAGCTATTTTTGAAACCGATCAGTACAAGAACAGCAAGCATGAAGGCGAAAAAGCTCAAGTTAAGGTTAAAGTTAATTCTGTAAAGACACAGGAATTGCCAGAACTTGACGATGATTTCGCTAAAGAAGCTTCTGAGTTTGATACTTTAGATGAGCTTAAAGAAGATGTACGTAAGGCTTGCGAACAGTCTAATGAAGGTCGTCAAGCAACTATTGCTCGTGATGCTTTTATTGCTAAGATTCAGGAAGAAGTTGAAATTCCTGTACCAAAGGGCGTAAAAGAAAAGGCTGTTGCTGAGCATCTTAAGGGTATGACTCCAGATCCTGAGAAAGCTACTAAGGATCAGAAAGAAGAAGCTGAAAAGGCTGCCGAAAAAGAACTTCGTGATCAGATGGTGTTAGATGCTTTAGCTGAGAAACTAGATGTATCAGTTTCGCAAGCTGATGTCACTAATTTCCTTATTTCAGTTGCACAGCAGTATGGTATGGATCCAAGTCAGTTCATTAGCGCGATTGTGCGCAATGGTCAGCTCGGTTCAGCTGTTCAAGAAGTTGCTCGCTCTAAGGCGTTAATCGCTGGTATGCGTGCAGTAAAGTTCGTTTCTAATGGTGAAACGATCGATTTGAGTGCTTTCCTTACTGAAGATGATGGTACTTCTGAAGAAGAGAGTGTTAAAGCTGCTTCTGCTGCAGCTGAAGTAGCTGATGAGCTTTCTAAGTAGAAGTAACTAAGTTCTACGTTACTTAAAAGTAACTGTTTTTAAGTAAGACCTAGCGGAATTATTTTCTGCTGGGTCTATTTATTTTTATTTATTTTATTTTTGTTTTGCCTATAACTCTTATCTTTATTTATTTATTTATATATTCGTTTTCGTATATTTGTAATGTAATCTCATGTAAATATGATCTTCAATTTGATCTCATATAATTTAGTGAAAGTATAAATAATGAAAAGTACTATCAAAACTAATGTGAAGAATCGCAGTTGCAATAGTAGAACAGTGCTTTTTAAGTTTTTAAATTTTGCTTTCTTAGCTTTATCTGTTATTTTTATTGGCATTCTCACTGGTTTAGGTGCGACTCTTCTTACATTCATTCTTTATGCAGTACAATACATTGCTTTTGGATCAATCGAATCTGCTAAAAATACTGTATTTTCATCTCTTCCTTGGTATCGTTACGTGCTATCTTGCACAATTTCGATGACTATTGCTGGCGTATCTTGGTATTTTCTTCGCAAAAGAGAAAATCCTCCTCGTATTGTCACAATCCCTCAAGCTGTTTTCGGAAGTGTTATGCCAATTTTTTCTACTATTGCGCATGTTTTGTTGCAAATCGGAATTGTTGGTTCTGGAATTTCAATAGGCAGGGAAGTAGCTCCTAGAGAATTAGCTGCGCTTATTGCTCAGCGTTACAGCAGTGTTTTTCATATATCTTCTAAAACTCAGCGCGTACTTATTGCATCTGCTGCTGGCGCTGGTTTGGCTGCAGTGTATCACGCTCCTTTAGCTGGAAGCGTGCTTGCTTTAGGATTACTTAGTAAAACTCAAGGTTTTGGTTTTTACGCATGGCTAAATCGTGAAAATGGTTCTGTAGTAGCTAATGTAATTAAGCATATTTTGCGCTCTGATCGTTTGTATTGCTTGCCTTTTGCGCTTTCTATGAATTACGTTGCTGCTTTTGTTGCTGAATTTTTAATGCATCATTCTAGATACTACAATATTTCTCAATTTTCGTGCGATATTTCTTGGCAAATTTGCGTTTTGGCTGCTGTTGTAGGTTTAGTGTGCGGTTTAGTTGGTTACGTTTTTCGCTTGTGTATTATTTGGTGTCGTACTCATGCTTTGCGTGGCATAAAAATGTTGTGTTTTATGCCAATAGCCGGCTTAACTATTGGTATTGCAGCTTGCTGGTTTCCACATATCATGGGAAATGGTAGATCACTTTGCCAACTTGCATTTTCTGTGTCTAGTTCTCCGCATTTTTTAGCTTTCTCGAATATTATGATTATTTTGCTGATTCTTGCAATAATGAAAATGGCTGCTACTTTGCTTGTTTTGCGAGCCGGTGCTTCTGGAGGCATTCTGCAGCCGAGTATTTCAACTGGAGCTTGTATTGGGCTGATTGTAGGCATTGTAAGCATGAAACTTCCATTTATTTCTAGCTTAGTATTAAGTCAGCCTAATGCATTGATTTTGGCTGCTATTTTTGGTGCTGCAAGCTTATTGACTGCTAGTAGAAAGTCATTATGGTTTGCGCTTTTGCTTGTAGCTCAATTAGTAAACGTTTCGCTTATTGTGATTGTTCCTATGGCTGTAGCTTGTGCTGTTTCTAGAAGTATAACGTTTCTGTTCGCAAAACTCTTCGAAAATAAAAATATGCGCCTTTGATATTTGTTTATTCAACGAGTAGCAAAAGCGCATATTTGCTTATTATTTAGTTATCGATAAAGTCATCTTTAAAAATAACACTGTCATCATTATTTAAGAAAGTATAGTGTAAATGTATTGGGGAAATGACTTTATTTTTAGCTTCTTCAACTTCTGGAAACATATTTGTTAGTAATAGTCTGTCAGAAAACTCAGCTTGAGTCTTTGAAATTCCATAGTCAGGTACACGCTCTGTGAATTTAATAGTTATATTTAGGTCATCTCCTTTAGCGTCAAATGTTGCGGATACGTCATCGTCACCCCTCTTTTCAAAGCTTGATGGGTGACAATGAAAATATTCTTCAATATTTGCGCTTTTTTCTGCAGAGCAATTGTAATGTGGCTTAAAAGTTTTTGCGATTGCGCTTCCAATAAGCGTTAGAGCTAAAACAGAAGCGACAATTAAAGCAATCATTTTTTTATGTTTATCTATTAGTATCGCATTTACTAAACTTGTTGTTCGTTGAATAACGTTTTTATATGTTCTTATTAGATTATCTCGGTTTATATAAGTGCTTATTGGATTATTATTGTTTTGATATCCGTTGTTTTGATATCCGTTATTCATATAGTTATTGTTTTGGTAACTATTGTTTGCATAAGTGTTGTTTTGATAAGTGTTATTCGTATAAGCGCCGTTTTGGTAAGTGTTTGTTGGATTCGTGCTGTTTGGATATCTGTTGTTTTGATAACTATTATTCATATAGTTATTGTTTTGATATCCGTTGTTTTGATATCCGTTATTCATATAGTTATTGTTTTGATAACTGTTATTCGTATAAGTGTTATTCGTGTATCCGCTGTTTTGATATCCACTATTTTGGTAAGCGTTATTTTGGTAAGTATTGCTCTGATAAGTGTTTGTTGGATTCAAGTTGCTTGCGTTGTAAGTGTTAGTGTTGTTTGTATTGTCAGTATTGTCAGTGTTGCTTGCGTTGTCGGTATTGTTAGCGTTGCTTGTATTGCTTGAACTATTAGTGTAGATATTGCTATTATCGCTGTTATTTTGTTCTGCATATTGAGGATAATTGTTGTTTTGCAAGTTGCTAGAATCCATGACTTCTCCTCTATGAGTGAATTTACAGTCATAAAAAAATATACTAAATATTTCATGCTAAATCTATATAATAGTTAAATAATTATTTGTATTGTATGTAGAAATTCAGTGTGGAATATTTCGCTGATTTCATATCCGCAATATTTTCTATACAGTCACGCGCACACGATAATGTAGAAACAATTGACAAATGTAAGGAGATAAAGTGAATAATCTGTTTACGTCTTCTACTGTTATGCAACAGGATGAAGCGCCAGCCCAAACAGATTCGATTTTTAATCGATTGTTAAAGGATCGCATTATTTGGCTTGGCTCTGAAGTTAAAGATGAGAATGCTAATATCATATGCGCTCAAATGCTTATGCTTGCTGCGCAAGATCCTAAGAAAGATATTTGGCTTTACATAAATTCTCCAGGTGGTTCTATCACTGCTGGTATGGCTATTTACGACACAATGCAGCTTATTGAGCCAGATGTTGCAACTATTGCTGTTGGCATGGCTGCTTCTATGGGACAGTTCTTGTTAAGTTCTGGAACGCCTGGTAAACGTTTTATTACATCGCATGCTCGTGTTCTTATGCATCAGCCTTCTGGTGGAGTTGGTGGAACTGCTACTGATGTTAGAATCAATGCTGAATTGATTATGGATATGAAGAAAACACTTTCTGAACTCACAGCTAAGCAAACTGGTCATACTGTAGAGGAAATTTACCGTGACAATGAATATGATCATTGGTTTAATGCACAACAAGCTTTGGAATATGGTTTCGTAGATAAGATTGTAACCACACCAGCTTCAATGCGAGGTGAGGAGTAAATATTATGGCAAGTGAAGAAGCAAAGTTTGTGTATCGCGCTCAGCGTTTAGCTGGTTATGAGGGTATTTCTTCTGCTCAGCGTTTTAATAACCGTTATGTTTTGCCTCAATTTGGTGAGCAAACTCCTTATGGAATGAAAACGCAAGATCCGTATACTAAGCTTTTTGATGATCGAATAATTTTCATGGGTGTTCAGGTTGACGATACGTCTGCCGATGATATCATGGCTCAATTGCTTGTGCTAGAAAGCATGGATCCTAATCGTGACATTATGATGTACATAAATTCTCCTGGTGGATCTATGACTGCTATGACTGCTATTTACGACACTATGCAATATATAAATCCTGATGTTCAAACTGTGTGCTTAGGCCAGGCTGCTTCTGCTGCTGCAATCTTGCTCGCTGCAGGTACTGCAGGCAAGCGCATGATTTTACCTAATGCTAGAGTTTTGATTCATCAACCAGCTATGGGACAAGATTTTGGTAAAGCAACTGAAATTGAGCTTCAAGCTAAAGAAATGCTTAGATTGCGTGAATGGTTGGAAAATACTCTTGCTAAACATACTGGTCAAGATGTTGAGCGTATTCGCAAAGATATTGAGGTAGATACTATTTTGACTGCACCTCAAGCAAAGGAATATGGAATTGTTGACCAAGTTCTGAAGCATAGAGATAAAACTTATACGCAGCAGAATTTGTAAAATAATATAAGTAGAAGAAATCTAGAAAATATACATATAAAAACACAAGCTTTGCCGACACGCCGAAGTTTGTGTTTTTATCTTATAAGTTGTATATTAGTTAAGTTGCCGGAAACGAGAACAATGTGTTTGAGTTCGGTAATATGCGCCAGTAGCCCAACGGATTAGAGCATCTGACTACGGATCAGAAGGTTGCAGGTTCGAATCCTGTCTGGCGCACGCGTTAGACGTAGATTTTGACTGCGTCTTTTTTTATTCTTATTTCAATTCTTATTTCAATTCTCATTTTGGGGAATAGCCCGAATAACCTTTATTTCAACTCGCTCTGTTTATCCCTCTAAGTTATACTAAATAATGCAAAATTAAAGTGTTTCCCATATTGCTTTTTGCATAATGGTTTTGTGGAGGAAATATTTACGATATGATACGGCGCAGTTTGCTAAAAGCTCGCAATATAGCTAATAATGAGCGAATATCTGGCTTGATTATGCTTGGTTTTGCTTTAGCTGGATTATTGCTTGCTAATTTGCCTTTTACGTCAACTATATTTGAATCTGTTTCTCATACTCAAATTGGCATACCTTACACTAATATTTCCATGTCTATTGGCCATTGGGTGCAAGATGGTGTTCTTACTATTTTCTTTCTTACTGTAGGACTTGATTTAAAGCATGAATTAGTAGCTGGCTCTCTTTCAGATCCTAGAGCTGCAGCTATGCCTATGATTTGTGCAGTTGGTGGTATGATTATGCCTCCAATATTATTTGTAGGAACAGTTACACTTTTTTCTGAATTTCATGCAGGTCAAGAAATTATGCGCTTGACTTCCGGAGCGTTGCCTTCTCTGGAAATGGTGCGCGATGGATGGGCTATTCCTACAGCAACCGATATAGCATTTTCTTTAGCTGTATTAGCGTTATTTGCTGCATATTTGCCTAAATCCTTAAGAGCGTTTTTAATGACTCTAGCTACAGTTGATGATTTGCTTGGTATTGCTTTAATTGCGCTTTTCTTCTCTTCATTGAATGATTGGTATTGGTTTGTTGGCGTGCTTGTTTGCGGATTGCTTTGGACAATGCTAGTTCGATTGAAAAGAGTACCTTGGCCGCTTGTTGCGATAGTTGGTATTTTTGCATGGATTATGATGTATCAAGCTGGAGTTCATCCAACTCTAGCTGGTGTTATGGTTGGATTGTTTACTCCTGCTCATCTAGTACATGGTGAAAAAACTTTGCGCGCTGAAAGATATCGTGAGAAAATTCAGCCTCTTTCTTCATTATTTGCTTTGCCTGTGTTTGCGCTTTTTGCAACTGGCGTTCATTTTGAAACTTTT
This sequence comes from uncultured Gardnerella sp., assembly GCF_947280595.1. Classification (NCBI taxonomy): domain Bacteria; kingdom Bacillati; phylum Actinomycetota; class Actinomycetes; order Bifidobacteriales; family Bifidobacteriaceae; genus Gardnerella; species uncultured Gardnerella sp. Next base: position 6,978 of record NZ_CAMYOS010000001.1, read on the forward strand.
ACATTAGAATTGTTTATTTCTCCTATTGTTATTGCAATCACGATTGCTTTAGTTATTGGTAAGCCTCTTGGCATTATGCTTACAGCTTGGGTTGCTAAAAGCTTTATTGGATTGAAAGTTCCAGATAAGTTACGAGTATTCGATTTATTGCCTACTGCTTGTGCATGTGGAATTGGATTTACTGTATCTTTGTTAATAGCATCCTTAGCTTATAGTGATGCTGACCTTTCTGGAGAAGCGAGATTTGGAGTATTGGTTGCTTCTCTTATTGCTGCTGGAGTTTCTGGATACTTACTTTCTGCGCAATCAAAGGCAATGCATAAGAGGAGCTTAAAAAATTCAAAAGATAATAATTCTGGCGCTAAAAATGAAGTTTCGAGAAATAATGAAGTTGCGAAGTAATGAAGTTAAAAAGTAATGTTTTAGCTTGTTGTTTTAAGGAGTGAATTTTTTGATAGCTAAAAAATCTCATGATGTTGAGCAAATGGATAAAGCGTATTATAGAGGTGCATCTGTGTTAAAAGGTCCAATGATTCCTAGTGAAAGTAGTACTGAAACATTGTTAAAGCACGATTCGAATTTTCAAGCTAATGACGAATCTTGTTTGCGTTGCGAAGACCCTTGGCGAGTTCTGCGTATACAAGCAGAATTTGTTGATGGTTTTGACGCGCTTTCTAAGTTAGGTTCTGCTGTAAGCGTATTTGGTTCTGCTCGTATTAAGGAAGATGAGCCGGAATATAATGCTGCACGTATTATGGGCGAAGAAATTGTAAAGCGTGGCTTTGCTGTTATTACAGGTGGTGGACCTGGAATTATGGAAGCAGCGAATCGTGGAGCTAACGAGGCTGGTGGAACTTCAGTTGGGCTTGGTATTGAACTTCCTCATGAGCAAGGTCTTAACAAGTGGGTAAATCTTGGTATGCAATTTCGTTATTTCTTTGTGCGTAAAACAATGTTTATGAAGTATTCTTCTGGGATTATTGTTTGCCCTGGCGGATTTGGAACTATGGATGAGATGTTTGAAGCTTTAACTCTTGTTCAAACTCACAAAGTAGCTAGTGTTCCAGTAGTGTTGTTTGGTAGTTCATATTGGAAGGGACTTACAGATTGGTTACAAAATAATGTTATGCAAAGAGGTTTGATTTCTTCTATTGATCCTAATCTTTTTGCTATTACAGATGATCCTTTACAAGCAGTACGTATAGCATGTAGAGCTTAGATTATTTTAAGTTGAGTATTTAACTTTGAGCCTTTTGTTATCGCTTATAACTATTACAGATGCGAGAATGTTAGTTGATATTTGATTTTTAAGATTTTTCGTTTGCGAGTGTAGTTAATTGCCAAATTTCTTCGCCTATATCGATTCCTCTAGGGCATTGTTTTGAGCATGCTCTTACTGATTGGCATGCACTTATTCCGTCTGCGCTATTTATTAAATCCAATCGATGTTTTCCAGCATTATCTCTCGAATCGTAAATAAATCGTGCAGCGTTAACTAAAGCAGCTGGTCCAATGAATGCTTCTCCGCTTGCATATATAGGGCAAACTCCTTCGCATGCTCCACATAAAATGCAATTACTTAAAAGCTCAAATTTTTGAAGTTCTTGAGGATTTTGCAAAAACTCAAGAATGTTAAGATTTCCTATATTATTTGCTTGTAAGTAAGGTTCTAAGCGTTTTATTTGAGAGATCATTGGTGTGATATCGCATATTAAATCTCTTTGAACTGTAAATCCAGAAAGTGGTGAAAGTTCAATAATTCCAAAATTATTATGTGCATCCTTGAAATAAGTATTTTTGTTAGTAGTTGAGTTAGTGGTTGAGTTAGTGTTATCTAAGTCATTAGTTGAGTTATTAGTTTTAGATCCTGTTTTTCTAAATCCATGAGATTTAATTGTTGAGCTTTCAATTGTGTTTCTAGCATGTTCTCTAATTGTTGCAGTGCATAATAACGTTGGCATTCCGTTTACGTTTGCAGCATCTGAACCGCATACTCCATGACCGCATGAGTATCTGAAAGCTAGAGTTGGATCTAAAGTACGTTTAATTTCAAGAAGACAATCTAAAATCGTATCATTTTCATGAGCACAAATAGTGTAGTCTTGAATCCAATGTTTTCCTTGAAGCTTCTTATTTTCAGACTCATCTAATTTTGAAAAAGGATTATTGTGCTTTGTTTTTGCGAATGGGTTTTCCTTATGTTTTCGTTTATGTACTTTATTTGTGGATTGTGTATTTGAAAACTCTTGTTTTACATGTTCTTGATTTTCGAAATTAGATGTTATAGGTGTAAAACGAGATACGCGCAAAGTAAGTACCAAAGCATTATTATCTTCGCTTTGAATAGTTTTGCGATTGTACTCTTTGCACATCTAATATCCTTCCTTATTCTATTTCTAGTTTGCCACAATCGTTGCACAGAATAAATCCTTGGCTGCTCCTCAGGTTAGGCTTGAACTATGACTGACGCTTTATTTTTATTAGATATTGATCACGATGATGCACCTATGCTTGCAAATGGCATTGAAGAAGGTTGGACTTTGAAGTTGCCTGATCGCATAAAACGTCATGCTATTAGCGCTATGAGATTGAGTGTTGGTGATGATTTGCAACTTTCAGATGGTAAAGGCTTGCGAATTCGTGCTACTGTTACGGATGAAGAAAATGGTTTAGTTCGTGTTAATTCTTTTTTGCGCCAGCCTCGTACAAGTACTCGTTTAGTTCTTGTACAAGCACTAGCTAAAAGCGGATCTGATGAGCAAGCAATAGATATGGCTACTCAAATTGGTGTTGATGAAATAATTCCATGGTGTGCAGATAGATCTATTGCAAAGTGGAAGCAAGGTCGAAGTGGCAAGCGTTGGAGTAAAGTACTACAATCTGCTAGCGAACAATCTAGAAGAGCTTGGATCCCTGAACTTAAAGATTGTGTTTCTAGTAAGAATATTTTGTCAATATGTAGAAGAGCTTGCGTTTACGGTAATTTAGTTGTTGTTTTACATCAAGATGCAACTTGCTCATGGAATAAAATAGAGTCATATGTTAATTCTCTTACAGAACGTTGTCTTTGTGATGGTCGCGAGCGCTCAGTTTATGTGCTGGTTGGTCCTGAAGGCGGAATAAGTGATGATGAAGTGAATAGTTTTGTTGACGCTGGTGCTAAAACTTGCGTATTGGGATCTAATATTTTGCGCGCATCTACTGCTGGTCCAGTAGCTTTATCTCTGCTTTCTTATGCATTAGGAAGATATGAGTAAATGGCATGTTTTTGTGTAAAATAGTAAGAAGTGTGCTAATAGCATAATTATTAAGTATTTGTTATATGAAAATAATCTATAGGGGAGAGTTATGAGCGATTCGGTATGCAATAATGACAATGATTGCATTTTTTGTAAGATTATTTCTGGAGAAATTCCAAGTACTAGAGTGTATGAGGATGATTGTGTTGTGGCTTTTAAAGATATAAATCCTCAAGCTAAAGTGCATGTTTTGATTGTTCCTCGCAAACATTATGAGAATGTTTTTCAGCTTGCAAATAATGATTCTTCAACTTTGGCGCATATTGTTGAAGTAGCTCAAAATATTGCAAACGATGCTTTTAATGGACAGTATCGTCTTGTGTTTAACACTGGTCTAGCTGCTGGTCAGACTGTTTTCCATGTTCATGCACATGTGTTGACTGGTGAAAAACTTGTAGAAGGTAGTTTGTAAATCGTGGTACATACTACAACGCGAATAGTGCAAATTCCTGATGAATTAAGTTCTGTTGCTGTTCTTGGTGTTGCTGACGCTGGTTTAAGAGAAGTTGAACATGCTTTTGCTAAATTAGATATTAGTGTACATGGTAAAAGTGTGAAAATTGTTTCTCGCCAAGCAGCTTTTGAAGAAGATGCTTCAAAAGCTGAGTATGCTATACAGCGAATGATTGATGCTGCGTATGAGCGTCCAATGGATGCTTATTCTGTTAAGCGTATGCTTGAGAGAGATATACTTAAAAATTCTGAGCATAATGTTGGTTTGGCTCATATTGGTCATAATGGTGGTGTTTTAGATAATTCTTTTGTGCCATCTTTAAGAAACGAGTTTTCTTACATAAAAAGTGATTTATTTGATTCTGATCGTGACTCAACTAGGAAATCTTTGAATCGCAAAGCTAGAATGTCTAAAGGTGTAATCACTTTTGCAAGCGGCTATCCTGTGCGAGCTAAAACTCAAGGTCAAATGGCTTATATTCAAGCAATGGATTCTAGTATTGTAACTTTTGGTATTGGCCCTGCTGGAACTGGTAAAACGTATTTGGCTGTAGCTAAAGCTGTTAGAGCATTAGAAGATGGGCGTGTTCGTAGAATTGTTCTCACTAGGCCTGCTGTAGAAGCAGGTGAGAGTTTAGGGTTTTTGCCTGGTACTCTTAACGATAAAGTTGATCCATATTTAAGACCTCTTTATGATGCTCTTTCGGATATGTTAGGTGCTACTCAATTGAAGCGTTATCTTGATGAGAATGTTGTAGAAGTTGCTCCTCTTGCTTATATGCGTGGGCGTACGTTAAACGATGCTTTTGTGATTTTAGATGAAGCACAAAATGCCACTGTTCAACAGTTGAAAATGTTTCTTACTCGTCTTGGTTTTAATACTACGATGGTAATTACTGGAGATATTACGCAAGTTGATTTAGCTGTGCCTAAGTCTGGTTTGCTTTCAATTGAACGAATTTTGAATAGTGTGAAAGATATTTCTTTTGTACATTTACGTTCAGAAGATGTTGTTCGTAATGCTTTAGTTGGAAGAATTGTGGAAGCTTATGATCGTTATGATTCTATTTTAGAGCGTAAGAAGATTGAGCTACGTCAGAAATCTCAAGAACTTAAAGAAGTTAAAGAATCAAGCGAATTACAAGAATCTAAAGGGATCTAAAAGAATCTAAAATTATTTTTAGGAATCTAATGAGTCGTTTGTTGCAAAGATATATTTTGCTACTTTTGAGAGGATAGTAAATTATTATGAGCGTTGATGTAATGAATGAAACTGTATGGAATATTGATTCTAAGATTTTCTCAGATTTAGGCATGTGGGTTTTACAAAAAATGAAAGTAAGTACTCAATCTGATTTGTCAATTACTTTCGTAGATCCTGAGCCTATTGCAAGTTTGCATGAAAGATGGATGAACTTAGAAGGTCCAACAGATGTTATGAGTTTTCCTATGGACGAGTTGACTCCTGGAAGTGATGATAAAGTATCTGAAGGGATGCTTGGTGATTTAGTGATATGCCCTTGGGTTGCACAGCAACAAGCTTTAGCTTCAAGTCATAGCACTATGGAAGAAATGTTGCTATTAACTATTCATGGAATACTTCATCTACTTGGATATGATCACACTACGCCTGATGAAGAAAAGCAAATGTTTGGATTGCAACGTCAATTATTGCTGACTTTTTTTGCTGCTCGTTCTGGAGAACTTTATGATGCTACTCTTCCAGATGGCGTTGTAAATGAGTTAGAACGATACGAGCTTGAGCATGCAAAAGATAGTAAGAGATAATAAGCAATAATAAGGGATAGTAAAAGATAATAAGATATAATAAGCGCTTTTTGATTTTTTGATTTTTCGAATTTTTTGTTTTTCGTCCGATTTACTAGGATTTAAATAAATCAATAAAATACTTAAAGCTTAAAATAAAATATAATAATAAAATAATTTACTTAATCTAGGCGATGATAACAGTTATGAGCATATTGAAAAATCTTACATTCCATGCTTTTCCTACGCTATCTATGAATATGTGGATAATAGTTTTTACTTGTGTTGTAATAGCTGTTTTATTAGTGTGGCTTTCACTTTCAATGGCTGCTGCAGAGGGTGCAATACCGCGAGTAACTCGTGCAAGTTTGAACAATATGGTGATTGAAATTCAAACTAATGAAGATGAAATTAGTGCTATTGTTCGTATGCGTAAAATTGCGAGAATACACAGAGTAAAGCGTTTAATTTCAGATCGCTATGCTGCATCTAGTGCATGTGTTTTTGTAAGAATTTTTTGTAATGTTTTAGATGGAGTATTGATTGCGTCCCTTGCTAGTGTTTTTGATTCTCCATTATGGCTTACTGTTCTGCTAGGTGTTATTGCATCAATATTAGTTGCTATCGTATCTTTATTTGTAAGTCCTAGAACTGTTGGAGCAGCTCAGCCTGTTGCAAAGCTTATACGATTATCTCGTATTGTTTCTATTGCGATTGCATTAAATCCATTTGTTCGAATTACCAATGATGTAGATATTTCGCGAAAAAAACATACGGATCTTTCAGAAGATGAAGCATTAGAAGACATACAGAGAGATCAAGCTAAAGCAAGTATCGATCGGCTAGTTGAAGCAAATGATTTTGATCCAGAAGTTTCAGAAATGATGAGGAATGTTCTGACTCTTTCAGATACTTTAACTCGCGAAATCATGGTTCCTCGTACGGATATGATTTGTGTAAAAAGTGATGAAACTTTGGAAAACTTCCTTAAATTATGTTCTCGCTCAGGATTTTCTAGAGTTCCTGTTATCGGCGATTCTGTGGATGATTTAGTAGGGATTGCATATTTGAAAGATGCTGTGCGTGCTACAGTATTTAATCACGCTGCTTCATTAAGACCTGTTTCTACTATTATTCGTGAACCAATGTTTGTTCCTGAATCTAAGCCTGTTGATGATTTGTTCCATGAGATGCAACGTATCCGTCAACACGTAGCTGTCGTAGTAGATGAGTATGGCGGTATCGCTGGTTTAGTTACAATTGAAGACGCTATTGAACAAATTGTTGGTGAGTTAGAAGATGAGCATGATCGCACTCAAAAAGCTGATCCTGTTGAAGTAAGCGATGGTGTGTGGCGTATGCCTGCTCGTACTCCTATTGCAGATTTAGAAGATTTGTTTGAAGTTCATATTGATGAAGATGATGTTGATACAGTTTTTGGATTGCTTACTAAATTGCTTGGGAATGTGCCTATTGTTGGCTCAAGCGCAGTAACTAGGGGTCTTAAATTAACTGCTGTTGATTCTGCAGGCAGGCGTAAAAAAGTGTCTACTATCCTAGTTGAACGCGATGTTCAAGGTTTGCAAGAAACTAACGAAGAACAAGATAATAGTGAAGATAAAACGATATAAACTGTAAATAAGTAATAGTTTTGATAAAACTGTAAATAAGTAATAGTTTGTGTATAAGTTAAGTGTTTAAGTAATGTATTTAAGTAATGTGTCTATTAACTTAAGTTAAGTATTTATGTAAGGTGTATTAGATGTATAGTGTGAAAGATGATTATATGAATAATGAAAATTATTTAGACGATAAAAAGTCTAATGAAACAACTGATTTAACTTCATTTGATTCAAATGATTCAAATGATTTTATTAGTGATGATTTAGATGAATCTGATAATAGTATTATTGATGACGATGATATGTTCTCTAATCTTGATTCTTCTACTCATGTAACTATTTCTAATAATGATTTTCATGGATATCGTTCAGGATTTGTGGCAGTAGTTGGGCGCCCAAACGTTGGTAAATCTACTCTTATGAACGCTTTAATTGGTACTCATATTGCAATTTCTTCATCTAGACCTGAAACTACTCGTAAAGCAATTCGCGGAATTGTAACTACACAAAATGCTCAAATGGTAATAGTTGATACCCCTGGTATTCATAGACCTCGCACGCTTTTAGGTCAGCGTTTGAATGATATTGTAGATGAATCACTTTCAGATGTTGATGTTATTGCATTTTTACTTCCTGCAGATCAAGAGATTGGACCTGGAGATAGAAGAATTTTAAGTCGTCTACGTGCTGATTTTGCGAAAAAAGATGATTCTCTTAAATGGTCGTGGAAAATCCCTGTTATAGGTATAGTTACGAAAATTGATACTTTGGATCGTAGTAAGCTCGTTTCTCATCTAATAAAAGTTCAAGAATTTGCTGATTTTACAGATATTGTTCCTGTGAGCGCTATTGAAAATGACAATGTAGATGAAGTTAAAAAAGTTTTGATTGATAATCTTCCAGAAGGTCCACAAATGTATCCTGAAGATCAGCTTAGCGAAGAAAGTCCTTCAGAGATGATTTCAGAATTGATTCGTGGAGCTTTTCTTGAAGAGTTAGATGACGAGTTGCCTCATTCGTTGGCTGTAGTTGTTGACGATATTGTGTATCCAGGAGAAGATTTAGAAACTAAATACAATGATTCTAAAGCTCACATACTCGTATCTGTATATGTTGAACGTGATTCACAAAAACCGATTATTATAGGTCATCGTGCTGAGCATTTAGTGCGCGTTAAGAAGCGTTTACGTACAGCTGTTAATCGTATTACAGGTTTTAAAGCTGTTCTTGAGTTGCATGTTAAAGTTGCTAAAGGTTGGCAGAGCGATCCGAAGAAACTTGAGCGACTCGGATTCTAAGTGTTTTGCAAAATAAAGTGTTTTGCAAATAAATAGAGGAGCAGATAAATAACTTATTTGCTCCTCTATTTTGTATTAGAAAATGTTAATATTTATTTTTTACGAGAAGTATACATCTTTGTGTTAAGAAGAGTTGAATATCTTTTAATAACACGAGGGCGAATTATTTTCATAGATGCTGTTAATAAACCATTTTCTTGAGTGAATTCTTCTGGCAAAATAATGAATTTACGCACAGATTCAGCTCTAGAAACACCTTCATTAGCTAGATCTATAAACTTTTGTACTTCAGCTCTTACAACAGCGTTATTTGACGCGTCTTCCATGCTCATAGTTGCATCAAGACCCTTATTTTTAAGCCATCTACGCAATGTTTCTTCATCTAAAGTAACTAATGCTGAAATAAATGGACGTTTATCTCCAAGTACTAAAGCTTGAGAAACGATTTCGCAACGCTTAATTATTTCTTCAATAGGACTTGGAGCAACATTCTTTCCGCCTGCTGTAATAATCAAATCCTTTTTTCGCCCTGTAATGTAAAGGAAACCTTCATTATCAATTCTTCCGAGATCGCCTGTAGCATACCATCCGTCTTGCGTGAAAGATGTTTCAGTTGCTTCAGCGTTCTTGTGGTAGCACTTAAATACGCATGCGCCTTTAATCTGAATTTCTCCATCATTTGCGATTCTCAAAGTAAATCCAGGGAATGCGATTCCGACTGAGCCTTCTCTAAAAGGCACTCCTAGAGGGCTAAATGCGCATGGAGCTGTTGTTTCTGTTAATCCATATCCTTCATATACAGGTACTCCTGCTCCTCTAAAGAATGAAAGAAGTTCTGGATCTAGTGGTGCTCCGCCTGCAACAATCCAGCGAGCGCGCCCGCCTAAAGCTTGACGAAGAGGGTAGTAGACCATAGGATCATATGCTGCGCGTCTTGCTTTAGTAAGAGCTTTAGCACTACCGTACTTCGCAACTTCTTTCATATATTGTTGAGCTGTAACAACAGCTCCTTGGAATGCAAGTCCTTTTACGCCATGACCAGCTTTTTGAGATGCAGCGTTATAAACTTTTTCTAGAACTCTAGGAACTACAATCATTACAGTTGGTTTTGCAATTTGTAAATCAGATATAAGAGTTGAAATACCTTGAGCAATATAGATTCGCAAATTACTTGCAACAACTATGTAATTGATTGCTCGAGCGAATGAGTGTGCTTGTGGTAAGAACAACAACACAGATCCGTTTGGTTCGCTTAACAGTTCAGGTAAATATGTTGGCAAATTCAATGCTGTAGTGCAATAGTTTTCATGCGTCATTTCCACGCCTTTAGGAGCTGCAGTAGATCCTGAAGTGTAAACAATAGAGCACAAGTCAGTCTTTTTTACGGAATCTATGCGCTCGTCAAGCTCTTCATCGCTAACAGAATAATCAAAAGCTTGAAGTTCTGCTAATCCTCCTGTTTCAACGCAAATAATTCTTTCAAGAGTAGGGCAGTCCTCAATAGCGCCATCTGCTTTATCTCTCATTTCCGTAGTTCCAACAATAAGGAATCTGGAATCTGAGTTGTTTACAATATTTCGAATTTGTTCAGGAGAGTCAGTGTCGTAAATAGTAGCTAACACACCTCCACATGCCATAACAGCTGCGTCAATAACATCCCACTCGTATGATGTTTTGCACATTAGAGAAACAGAATCACCTTTTTGTAATCCATAATGGATTAAACCTTTAGCAGCTTTTCTTACTTCTGAAAGAAACTCATTCGCTGTTTTAGTAACCCATTGATCTGAATTTTTATAAGTGTAAAGTGGTTCATCTCCCATTCTTGAAGCTCTATTTGCATACAAATCATATATGCTTGTGCCTTCGTCAAGAGGTGGATTTCCTTGAGTGCATGTAGTTAATAAGCCTGTTTCAGGATCTAACATTGTTGTAGTTGGCATATCTGGACCCCATTCATCAACGCGTGGAAGAAGTGGGTTGCCATTAGATTCTGATGTGTTGTGTAATTCTGGATAGTCTGGACCTCCAGCACGGTCATCGCTGACAGGATGTGCAAAATTACTTCCGATTCTGAGTGCTTTTCTCGCTAGATCGTATGCCTGTTGTTGGAGTTTATTAAGGACGGACACGTCTGCTCCTTCATCATGCCGAAAACGGCTCCCTGTAAGCGCATTGTTTTGTGCGCTTGTATTGTTAATAACTATGATAATAGCTCCAGTGCTCAAGTACTATTGTCAATTGTTACAATATTTTGTTTTATATTTTATAAAACAATTAGTCTTAGCTTATGTTTATACTTACAAAGTTGCTTTGGCGAGGGAATAGTGCGCGTATTTTTAATGTATGCGTTTTAACAAGTTCCGTTATCGACTGGGCTGATAGCCAACTTATGGTGGTTTTCGGCGCGTCGGTGCGCCTGAAGCTGGAATAATAACCAGACCATAAGGAGACCGATATGGCTACAAAAATTACTCTTGAAGGCAGCGTACGTAATGAATTCGGCAAGGGTGTTGCTCGCCGTTTGCGTGTAGCTCAACTGATTCCAGCTAGTATCTATGCTGGTGGAGCTGAACCTACACATGTTACTCTTCCTATGAAGGAAACAACTTTAGCTTTGCGTCACGCAAATGCATTGTTCACAATTAAGTTTGGCAATGAATCTCGTATTGCTGTTGTTAAGGATGTTCAGCGCAATCCTGTAAAGCGCATCGTTGAACACGTTGACTTCTATGAAGTTAAAGCTGGAGAAAAGATTGATGTTGAAGTTCCAGTCTTCGTTGAAGGAACTCCAAAGGGTGCTGCTGTTGCATTCGTTGATGTTCAGGAACTTAAAGTTCGCGCAGATGTTGCTAATTTGCCAGAGCGCTTGGTTGTTAATGTTGATGGATTAACTGATGGAACTAAAGTTTTCGCTAAAGATGTAAAGCTTCCTGAAGGCGTTGTGCTTGATATGGACGGCGAAGAATCTGTTGTAAGCGTTACTGTTCCTGAAGATGCTGCTACAAGTGAAGAAGCTGAAACTCCGGCTTCTGCCCCTGCAGCATCTGATGCTACAGCATCTGACGCTAAGTGATTTAATAACAGTAATCTAAATACTTTTTAGAATAATTTAGGCTTGCATGATTAATTCACGCAAGTCTAAATTTATTGTTAAGAGTATTCGTAAATTTCACAATAATTTATAGAATTATTAGAAATGGATTCATGTGCTTTAAAGCTTTAACGAAAGAGGAGAAAATGTCTGATTCAATGATAGAAGCAAACTCATTATTGGCTCAAGAAAATCATTATAATGCTTGTGATTTAGACGATTTAGCAAGCAGATTTACTGTCCTTTATAATGATAATCTTGTGAGCGATTCCAAGCGAAATGAACTCATAGATAAGCCTTCTTTTGGAGAAGTTTTTTCTGATAGTATGGCTCACATGTCTTGGACTAAAGGAGAAGGATGGTCAGACAGGCGAATTGAGCCATATGCTCCTTTGAAAATGGATCCAGGATCTGCTGTTTTACATTATGCATTAGAGTGTTTTGAAGGTCTTAAAGCATACAAGCGCAAAGATGGGTCAATATGGCTGTTTAGACCTGATGTAAACGCTGAAAGATTCAAAAATTCAGCTCGCAGACTTTATCTTCCAGGGCTTCCTATTGACGATTTTCTTGGTTCAGTTGCAGCTTTAGTTAGAAAAGATAGAAATTGGGTTCCTTCAAGAAGGGAATACACGCTTTATCTAAGGCCTTTCATGTTTGCTTCTGAACCATTTTTAGGAGTTAGAGAAGCTAAAGAAGTTGATTATTGCGTTATAGCTTCTCCATCTGGACCATATTTCAAAGGTGGTTTGAAACCTGTAAGCATTTGGATTGAAAATCAATGGTTTAGAACCGGTCCAGGAGGAACAGGTTTCGCTAAGTGTGGTGGTAATTATGCTGCATCATTGCTTGGAGAATATAAAGGTATTGAGCATGGTTGTGAACAGGTATGTTTCGTTGATGCTGCTACGAAAACATACTTGGAAGAACTCGGCGGAATGAATGTATTTGTACTTTATAAAGATGGTATATTGAAAACTCCTTCTTTAACTGGAAACATTTTGCCTGGAGTGACACGTCGTTCAATTATTGAACTTGCTAAAGATCGTGGTCTTGAAGTAGTTGAAACCATGATTTCTTTAGATGGATTGCTAAATGATATTCGATGCGGAAAAGTTAGTGAAGTATTTGCTTGCGGAACTGCTGCTATTGTAACTCCAATCGGAAAATTTAAATCAGAAGATGGAGAAGTTGAAGTTTCTGGAGGAAAGATTGGTGAATTAACTAAATCATTGCGAGATGAATTACTTGGTATTCAACTTGGAGAAGTTGAAGATAAGCATAATTGGATGTGGAAAGTTTGCGATTAGATTTAAGTTAATAATATTTGTTTTCTAAAAAATTATTGCGAAAGGAAATTTGTGGAAGGGGCATTAGGCGATAATATCTTTTTCCTTGTTGTTGAGTATGTGGCAATGGGATGTTGCGGAATGGTTGGTGGAATGTGGGCGATACGCAAAAAATATGATCTTTTTGCCATTATTACAACTTCTTGGATTACAGCTCTAGGCGGAGGTATTGTGCGCGATGTTTTATTAGGCGCGCTTCCTCCAGTTGGTATTTCAGATCGCGGATTTGTTTTAACAGGTCTATTAGCAGGTGTCATAGTAGCAATTGCTCATCCTGAAATAGAAAAATGGAAATGGTTTATGCTTACTCTAGATGCGCTCGCTCTAGGTCTTTTTGCTGTTAATGGTACTGCTAAAGCTTTAGATTATGGTATGTCTGGTATGGCATCTGTATTTTTAGGCATGTTTACTGCATTAGCAGGAGGCTTAATCAGAGATATGATGCTTAATCAAGTGCCTGTTGTTGTAAGAGATAAACATTGGTACGCTTTTCCTGCTGCAATTGGATGTGTATTAACTGTTTTTGTTTGGAAGTTTGCTCATTCTAGAGCGTTTGATGTTACCACAGAGATGATTTTAGATACTTTTATTGTGATTATTGTTGTTTTAATGCGAATTATTTCTGTAAAATTTGATTTAACTTTATTAGGCGCTGTTAAAAGAACTGAGGCTATTAAAGTGAGCGCTCCCAAAATTAGGATGCATGCGCATAAGATTCGTTTTCATAAGAATAGCGAATCAATAGATGAGAAAAAGAATAGCAATATTAAAAACATATGATAGTAATGCTAGTTAAATGCTAAACTAAAGATATTATTGCTGTGCGTGAAAGGTAACAGTCATGTCACTAATAGAGATTCTTATAACAGTGATTGTTTTTGTATTATCTTTAGTTATTGGAATTTATTTCGCTGGAATACCTTTAAGAATGTCACAAATGACTAAAATGCAAAATATTATTCAGCAAGTTTTGAGTGTTGTTTGCATTGTGCTTGCAATAGTTTTGTTTATGTTGAATATGAAAATTGCAACATTATGCGTGATTTTTGCGTTGTGTTTTGGAATGTTTGTTGGAAAGATTCCTCCAATTCATAGTTGGCTTCTAAGTCAATTCCCTTATATGTTTTTGAGCAATAATGATCCTAGACGTAAAAATTAGTTGATTGTGAAGATTGTGGCAAGAAAATCTGCTGATTCTCTGAGTGATTCTGCTTATATGGGTAATAGTGATTCTGCTCAGGATTCGTTTATTAGCGCGAGAAGTCTTATTAGAGCAGGATTTTTGCGACCGGATTCAGCGAGAGATGCAATAGAATCAATTTTAAAATCATGCGAATGCATATCTTATGAAATATTATTTAATTGTCTTAACGTAGTTGAAGATCCGGATGCAGCGATTTTATCTTTGAGGGATCTAGCTAATATTTATCCAGATGTTATAAAAGACATATTTTCTCGCAATTTGCAATCTAATGATTTTACTTCTCTATTACAAGTACTTGGAGCTTCTAATGCTTTTGCGATGCTAATGAGAACGCATCCTAATCTTATAAAAGCTGCTGCTAGTGATCCTGAACACTTGCTTCATATGACTCGTCAAGAGCGTTGTAAAGATTTATTGAACGCAATACAAGCGTATAGTGCAACTGTAGTAGTAGCAGAAAATAATGATTCTTCGATAACTATTCCATTGACTTCTTTAGGATTTGCTCAAGCTGTTTCTTCTTTAAGATCTAGATATCGTGAACATGTAGCTGCAATCATGTCTGCTGATTTAGCTAGTGCTGATTGTGTAGAAGTCCAGCCAGATATTAGTCATAAACTTTCTGATGCTGCTGATGCTGTATTAGAAGCAGCGCTAGCTATTGCTAGAGGACAAGTAGAAGGATCTTCATCTTGCAAGTTTGCGATTATTGCAATGGGAAAACTTGGATCTCAAGAAATCAACTATGTTTCAGATATTGATTTAATTTACGTTGTTGCTCCTGTTGAAAATCATCAAAAAGACTATGCTATTCGTGTTGGTACTTCAATCGCAATGGTTCTGCAAAAAGTCTGCCAGTCTGTAGTTCTTGGATCTAGTGAGCCGCCTTTGTGGAAAATTGATACAGCACTTAGACCTGAAGGTAAAGATGGTCCGCTTGTGCGACTTCTTGAATCTCACAGAGAATATTATGAAAAGTGGGCTAGTAGTTGGGAATTTCAAGCATTACTGAAGTCACGTCCGTCTGCTGGCGATTTAGAGCTTGGTAAATCTTATTGTGATATGGTTGAGCCTTTAATTTGGAATGCTTCTAGTAGAGATCATTTTGTTTCAGATTGTCAACATATGCGTCAGCGCGTAGAATCTCTTATTCCTGCATCGGAGCGCGATCTTGATATGAAGCTTGGTAAAGGTGGATTAAGAGATGTTGAATTTACTGTGCAAATGTTACAGCTTGTTCATGGAAGTGACGATAAGTCATTGCGTGTTCGAGATACTCTTTCTGCTTTGCAAGCGTTAGCAATTGGAGGATACGTTTCAAGATCTCAAGCCTCAACTTTAGCTGAACATTACCGTTTTGAACGTGTTCTTGAGCATCGGCAGCAAATGTGGAGTATGCATCGCACTCATTTATTCCCAGATTTAGGTCCTCAAGGCAATGGTGGATTAGATCGCACGCGAAATATTTCAACTGAAAAGTTAAATAGCAATGAGCAAATTCGTAGGCTTTCCAGAGCTGTGAGATTGCGTCCTGAAGAGTTAGTTGAGCGTTTCGATAAAGCACGCCGTGAAATTCGTCATTTACATAAAGATATTTATTATCGACCAATGTTGCCTATAAACGCTCAAACAGATTCTGATCCAATTGTGCTTTCTGCTGAAGCTGCTAGAGCTAGATTTGCTTCAATTGGTTTTGCGGATCCTAAAGCTGCTAGTTTGCATGTTAAAGCGCTTACTGAAGGACTTTCAAGAGCTGCTAAAATACATAGGATTTTATTGCCTGCTGTTTTGAAGTGGCTTGGAGATGGTCAGAATCCAGATATGGGATTACTTGCTTTTAGAAGGCTTTCTGAGCGTTTCGGTGGTAAAAACATGTATCTTGGCTTTTTGCGTGATTCTCCTTCAGCTGCAAAAAGATTGTGTCATGTTCTATCTGATTCTCGTTATTTAGGTGACGCTATGATGCAATCAATGCAATCGATTACGTGGCTTGGTGATGATGATTTGTTGTCTGCTAGAAATAGAGCTAGTTTAGATATGCAAACTGCCGCTATGCTTGCAAGATACGCTGGAAATATTGAAGATTTTGCTCAATCTTTGCGCTCTTTGCGTAGGCAAGAAATCGAGCGCTTGGCTATTTCTTGGATGTGTGGCTTAATTGATGATGACACTTCTATGAGTGCTATGAGTGATGTTTTTGATGCTGTTTTAGATGCAGCGTTGAAATGGTCTATGCATCAGGCAGCTTTAAAAATGAAATTAGATGCTCCTGTATCTTCTATTGCTATTATTGCAATGGGTCGTTATGGTGGTAGAGAAGTTAATTTCTGTTCTGATGCAGACATTATCGTTGTATATGAGCCAACTTATGCTCACGGTGATTCTGATTCAGACTATCTTGCTTTTAGCTTTGCTCAAACTACAGTCGATATTTTAAGAAATATTTTGCAAGGTTCTATTACTCTTGAGCCAAAAATTATGCTTGATTTAGACTTGCGTCCTGAAGGAAAAGATGGGCCGATTGTTCGCTCTTTAGAGTCTTGTGAAAATTATTATCGTAATTGGGCTAGCATTTGGGAGAATCAAGCGCTACTTCGAGCGCGTTTTGCTGCAGGTTCTAAAAACTTAGCAGATTTACTTCTTAACGGAGTAATAAACGATTTGCGATACTGTACGAATCCACTTAATGAATCGCAAATAGCTGAAATTCGTAGGCTTAAAGCACGTATGGAAGCTGAGCGTTTACCTAGAGGTGTTAGTAGAGATCGTCATCTTAAACTTGGTCGTGGAGGATTAAGTGATGTTGAGTGGACTGTTCAACTACTTCAATTGCAATATGCTCATAAATTTGAATCTTTAAGAGTTGTTGGAACAATTAAAGCTTTGAAAGCTTTAGAAGATGAGAATTTAATAAGCAAAGAAGATGCTGAAATTTTTCGTCGCTGTTGGCATATGTGTTCTTCTGTGCGCAATGCAAACTTTTTATGGTCTGGGTCTATGTCTAGAGCTGATGTGATTCCAACTGATTCTTATTCTCTTGGTGGAATAGCAACTTATCTTGGTTATGAGTCAAATCAAGGTAGAGTATTCGAAAATGATTTGTTAGCAATAATGCGTCAATGCCGTGAAGCTATGTCTAGAATATTTTATGGTTGCTAGTTTAAACGCTTTATTGAAAGTATTTTGTGTCGTAGTCTTGTAAATCTTGTACAATCTACAAGGTCGCGCAATATGTGGCCGTCTTTCTACAGAGAAAGGAAAGCCCGTGAAAATTTCCGCTAAATTGCTTGCATCAGATGCCCAATCCGAAAATTCTGGTTGTTTTCTTCCAATTGAGTCAAATATTTCTCAGTCTTTAAGTGGTAAAAGTGTTGTTACGTTGGATGATATTTCGACTGCGCAAATTAGAATGCTTTTAGATAAAGCGCGATACATTGATTCGCACCGTAAAGAAGTGGCTCACACCTGCGATGGCAGATTGTTAGCCACTCTTTTTTATGAGCCTAGTACTCGAACTCGTTTGAGTTTTGAAACTGCAATGTTGCGTTTAGGGGGTAAGGTTATCGGCTTCGCTGGTGCTGGTCTTTCTAGTGCTAGTAAAGGTGAAACAGTAAGTGACACTTTGAAAGTCGTGTCTAATTATGTTGATGTTGTAGCAATGCGCCACCCGAAAGAAGGTGCAGCTTTCGTTGCAACGCAAGCTGTTAATACACCTATTATTAACGCAGGAGATGGCGGACATATGCATCCTACGCAAACTCTTGCAGATTTAGCAACGATTCTTGAGCGTTTTGGTAGATTAAATAATTTAACAGTTGGATTGTGTGGAGATTTAACATATGGACGCACAGTTCACTCACTTATTGAAACTCTTTGTCGTTTTGGAAACGTTCATTTTGTGCTTATTAGCCCAGATGAGCTTAAAACTCCTCAATATGTAATCGACAGAATTAAAGATACTCCTTCTTGCACGTATGAAGAAACTCGTGACTTGATGAAAGTAATCGGCGAACTTGATGTTCTTTATATGACTCGTGTGCAAGAAGAGCGTTTTACTGATCGAGATCAATACTTGCGACTTCGTGATACTTATATTTTGACTGAAGAAAAATTAAATAAAGCAAAGCCAAATACTGCTGTTTTGCATCCTCTTCCTCGAATTAACGAGATTTCAGTTGATGTTGATTGCGATTCTAGAGCTGCATACTTTGATCAAGTAAAGAATGGAATGCTAATGCGTATGGCGTTGGAAAGTTCTGTTCTTGGAGATGAACTTGATGGCTATGAGCCTACAGATTTTGTAAGAGTACCTTTAGAAGAGAATGAATCTAAAGATGCTAATGGAATTTCTCTGAGCCTTCCAAGAATCCACAATAATGATATGAATGCTCCAAAAAATATGACTTGTTCAAATCCTCGCTGTATTACAAATAGTGAATTGACATTAGTTAAAAAATTCTACAAATCAGAATCTGGAATGCATGAATATCATTGCTTATATTGTGATAATAAGGCATAAAGAAAAATAAAATCTATTACAATATATTAAGTATAAAAATTTACGCAAACTAGGAGTTATATGGACGAGGCACGTACCTTAAATTTGCGCAATATCTCTGTGTGGGATACTGGTGAACGTATAGATCTTATAGTTGATGGTGTTCGCCAAGATGCTTTGATAGAGCCTAATGCGCGATTAAGTGGAGATATTGATGCAAGTGACATGATTGTCGCTCCTGGTTTTGCTGATCCGCATGTGCATTTTAGAGATCCTGGTCAAACTGACAAAGAAACTATGCAAACAGGAAGCGAAGCTGCATCTGCTGGTGGTTATACGCAAGTTTTAATCATGCCAAATACGATTCCTGCAGTTGATGGTGAGA
This sequence comes from uncultured Gardnerella sp., assembly GCF_947280595.1. Taxonomy (NCBI): domain Bacteria; kingdom Bacillati; phylum Actinomycetota; class Actinomycetes; order Bifidobacteriales; family Bifidobacteriaceae; genus Gardnerella; species uncultured Gardnerella sp. The sequence goes on from NZ_CAMYOS010000001.1 coordinate 25,947, forward strand.
AATGGGTTGATGCTCCATTTGATGTTGAAAATGTTATAGATTATTTGCAACGATACGGATGTATCTATGGAGTGAAATTACCTGTTCGCTACGATGTAACTGTTTGCGCTTCTCTTGGTCGTAAAGGATTAAAGCCTAGCAATATAGAGCATTGGGAAAAATATGTTCTTGGAATAAGCGATGATGAAAAAACTTCTCCAATGCGTAAGCATCCTGTTACTGCAATAAGTGATGATGGTGCTGCTGTACCTGAATCTATCTTGTTAGATGTTCTTGATATGGCTAAGAAAACTGGTTTGCCTTTCGTAGAACATTGCGAACATCACGAAAGTGGATGTATGAATGATGGTCCTGTTGCGAAAATGCTTGGTGTTGAAGGTATTGCATCTTCTACAGAATTATCAATTGTTCAAAGAGATATTGACGCTGCTCGTAAAACTGGTGTGCATGTTCATTTTCAGCATGTAAGTACTGCTGCATCTTTTGAAGCTATACGTAAAGCTAAAAAAGAAGGTTTGCCTATTACTTGTGAAACAGCTCCTCACTATCTTGCATTATGTGATGAAGATGTATTGCGTTACGGTTCAATGGCAAAAATGAATCCTCCTCTTCGTTCAAAAGCAGATCGTCAAGCAACACTAGCTGCTATTGCAGATGGAACAATTGATATGATTGCAACAGATCACGCTCCTCATACTAAAAAAGAAAAGTCTGGTGATTTTGCTGTATCTCCTAACGGAATTATTGGTCTTGAATGTGCATATGCTGTTTGCAGAAAAGTGTTAGTAGATGCAGGATACACAGATGATAAACATTTGATTGAGTTGATGTCAGTCAATCCTATGCAATTGATGAGTAGAAGGCCAACTGATATTGCTGCATTGCTTAACGTATCTTCTAGATGTGACACGAAGCGTACTTTGAGATTGAGCATAACTGAGCATCCTGAAAATGTTGATTTAGTTTTGATTAACACAAAGGAAAGATGGACTGTGAACGCTGAATCTTTCCATTCAAAAGCTCGTAACACTCCATTCGATGGATGGGATGTTAAAGGACGTCCAGTAGCTACAATTATTGGATCTGAAATTGCGTTTTCAAGAATGTGAATTTAATTTATCTAATTTAGGGGAAATTGTATGGACGAACTTATAGAAGCAATCGAATCTAAACAAAATCCTAGCGTTGTAGGGTTAGATCCTAAAGCCGATATTGTTCCTATTGAGATTATTAACGGACTTGTTGATGAAGTTTTACAAGAAGTTGATGATTCTGAGGCTCTTTCAACTCTTATGGCTACAGCGTATTTCGAATTTAATCGTTCGATTATTGATGCAATAGCAGATGTTGTTCCAGCAGTAAAACCTCAAATAGCTATGTATGAAGCGCTTGGTCCTGCTGGAATAGATACATACACTATGACTTGCGAATATGCAAAATCTAAAGGATTAGTTGTAATAGGGGATGCTAAAAGAGGAGATATTGGATCTACTGCAGCTCAGTATGCTGCTCATATAAGCGGTTTTACAGATATTACATCTTATTTGACTTCAAAAAATGAATTATTGAATGATTCTTTAACAAAAATTTTAGAAAAATCACAAAATAATGATGTTTGGCATGAAGATTCATTAACTGTTAATCCTTATATGGGTTCAGATGGCGTGAAGCCTTTTATAAATAATGCTGTTAAGTATAATAAGAGCATTTTTGTTCTTCTTAGAACGTCAAATCCTTCTAGTAAAGAGTTGCAAGAGCTTGTTGTACAAGATGGTAAAGCTGTATACGAGCATATGGCTGATCTTATTGAACAATGGGGTGAGTCAAATATTGGAAAGCATGGTTATTCTAGAGTCGGTGCTGTAGTTGGAGCTACTCATCCTGAAGAAGGTAAACATTTACGCAATCTTATGCCTCATACTTTCTTTTTGGTTCCAGGATATGGTGCTCAAGGCGGTACAGCTCAAGATGTTGCTGGCATGTTTGACGAATTTGCCTCTGGAGCTATAGTTAATTCTTCTCGTGGAATTATAGGATCGTGGAAAAAATCAGAATCATATATAAAAAATAAGGGTTCGCTATCTATAGATAGTGTTCTTGAAATTGTTAGAGATTGTGCTTATGAATCTGCATGTGATATGCGCGATAACTTGCGTCAAGCTGTGTATCGCTAAAATATGTTGATTAAAAGGTGAATATTCGTGAAACTGTTAAGTGCAAATAATAGTAATTTGATATAACTTAAGAATAATTTAAAAGATAGCTTAATAAATTGTTTATAATAACTAAAATTTAAGCTTTTTAGATTTAAAAATAAAAATTAATAGCAATTACTACAAGAGTAGGGGTATCACATGAGTGATGGCATGTTTATGCATACGCGAAAAGCTTTGGAAAGCTCCATATTTACTTTTCGTAATAATAATGCTGATGATATAGGTGGTAGTCCCTCAAAATCTAATGATGACGCAAAATATTCACCTCTTTTAGCAAGACGTGCTATAGAAGTAATAGACAATCAGAAACTTGATGATGGTGTATATCGTTTGACTTTGCGAGATTCTGCTATAGCTGAATGTGCGCTTCCTGCTCAATTTGTAAATTTGTATTCTCCTGATTCAACAACTATGCTTCCTAGACCTTTTGGAGTTGCAAGTGTTGAAGGTGATACTTTTACTTTAATATTCGCTGTTGTAGGAGTCGGTACGAAAGCTTTTTCTCGCCTTCGTGCAGGTGATAGTGTTGATGCGCTTGGTCCTTTAGGAATAGGGTATGATATTTCTAAATCTGCTCATTATATTCTTGTAAGTGGAGGATTAGGAGTTCCTCCTTTGATATGTGCTTCTCAAGCATTAAGTAAGTGTGAGAATTCTACTGTAAGCGCGATTCTTGGATATAGAGATAAGCGTTTTGCGGATGATTTAATGAAAGAATATATTAGTGATGTTCATAGTATTACTAATTCTGAAGGAACTGTTATTACGCTTCTTAATAAATTAGAGGAAGAAAATCATTTTAATTTTAATGATAATTTGCCGATTGTAATTCTTTCGTGTGGTCCTCTTGCAATGATGAAAGCTGTTTCTCATTGGGCGCATGAGCGTAGTATTGAATGTCAACTTAGTTTAGAGGCTCGTATGGGTTGTGGCTATGGCACTTGTGTTGCTTGTGTAGTAGATACTCTAGAAGGTCGATTGAAAGTTTGTAATGAAGGTCCAGTTTTTGATTCTAAGCGATTGGGTTGGGAGTAAGAAGTAAATATGAACGCTACAAATTCCGCTGAAACTTTAGGTTTTGACACAAGCCACGTGTGGAAACATCCAACTCAAGTTGCAGGTGTTAAGTGGAAAAACATGGTTGGAACTGCTTCTGGAACTTTTCAGCTTGCAGCATGTCGTCGTTTTTATGATGTTAGTCAGCTTGGTGCAATATGTACTAAAGGTGTTTCACCTGTGCCTTGGCAAGGAAATCCTGCTCCTAGAACAGCAGAGTCTCCTTCTGGAATGGTAAATGCAGTTGGTTTACAAAATCCTGGAGTTGACCATTATTTAGTAGATGAGCTACCTAAGCTTAAAAAGATGGGAGCGCTTGTAATTACTAATGTTGCAGGTCATAGTGACGATGACTATGCTCAGGTTGTAGCTAAACTTGCAGATTCTTCTGCAGATATGTTGGAGATTAACGTTAGTTGTCCAAATGTCACTCACGGTGGTATGAGTGTCGGCACGGATCCAGTGGCATTACACCGCTTAATTACTCGTCTTCGTGCAATGACAGATAAGACGATGATTGTGAAGATGACTCCGAATGTTACAGATATTGTGACAATTTGTAAAGCTGCAGTTGATGCTGGTGCTGACGCTCTTAGTATGATTAACACTTTAGTTGGATTACGTATTGATATTCGAACTGGTGAACCAATTATTGCGAATCGCACTGGTGGTGTTTCTGGTCCTGCTGTTTTCCCAATTGGTTTAGGATTTGTTTGGCGAGTTCGTCAAGCTATGCCAGATATTCCTATTATTGGTATTGGCGGAATTGATTCTGGAGAAAAAGCACTTGAATACTTGTATGCTGGTGCTAATGCAATAGAAGTTGGTGCTGCTGCTTTAGTTGATCCTACAGCTCCAATCCGTATTGCTAGAGAATTAGATGATTTGCTTGATTCTAGACCGAAATTAGCATCTTTGCTTGCTGAAGGTAAGACTTGGCGCTAAGGTTTTGCAAAACTTATAAAAATATTAAGAAAGTGAGTTAATAATGGAACAGTTAGACGAACGTTTTACTAAGTTTTTACTTGATTCAGGAGCTCTTAAATTTGGTGATTTCACATTGAAATCTGGTAGAAAATCGCCTTATTTCATAAACGCTGGAGCATTTGACGATGGAATGAAAATTGCAACTCTTGGAGATTATTACGCTAAAAGAGTTGTACAAGCAATAAATAACAGTCAACTCCCGAAAGATATTGATACTGTATTTGGTCCAGCGTATAAAGGAATTCCTTTGGCTGTTTCTACTTCTATTGCGTTGACTAATAATTACAATATGCCGGTTGGTTTTACTTTCGATCGTAAAGAAAGAAAGGATCATGGCGATGGCGGTGTTATGGTTGGAAAGCCTTTGAAAGATGGCATGAAAGTTTTATTAGTTGACGATGTTATGACTGCAGGAACAGCTGTTCGTGAAACTTTACCAAAATTAAATTCTGAAGCAAAAGTTGAAGTAGTCGGTTTGATTTTAGCAGTTGATAGAATGGAGCGCACAAAAGATAGCGATCTTTCTGCAGTAAAAGCAGTCGAGAAAGAATTTGGCTTCCCTGTTTTGCCAATTGCTAACGTAAGTGAAATTTTTAATGCAGCTCAAAAGCTTACAAATAGTGATGGAAGTGCTGTTATGGATGAAAATCTTGTAAGAAGCGCAAAAAAGTATTTGCAAGAGTATGGAGCGCGTGAATAGCATTAAAAATTAAATTTCTTTATATAGTTATATTATTTACGTTATTGTTGTGTGAATTTTACTATGAAATGACCGATTATGAATGATCAAAATAGCAACTTCGATAACCCGGAAGATATGCCTCCTGAATTTATACCTGCTGATTATGATAAAGACACGAGCGAAAACGGTTCTAGTTATAATGATGATTTTGATAATTCATTATTTGGTGGTAAAAGAGAAATTGCAGCTGTAGTTGCTGTTTGCGTTATTGCAATTGCTATTGTTGCGTCAATTGTATTTTTCTTGTTTACTACTAATTCTAATAGCATAAAACATAATAATGTTAGTGAGCCTACTAAGAATTGCGTTCGCTTGCGTAAAGATTTGCTTTCTGAGCAAAAAAATCTAGAGGCAACTCTTTCTAGTGACGATGTTAGTAATGCTACAGAAATTAAAACATATGATTTCGTAGTGAATTCTGATGAAGCTAAGAGCGCTTTTGATGATTTCGAATCTTCTTTAAATTATGTTAAAGCGGATTTAAATGAGAAGATTCAAAATTGTCCAGTTGGTGCTGATTCTAGCAATTCTCCTTCTGTGGAAGATAAGTTTTCTGGGAAAATTGAAAATTTCCGTCAAGATAATGATTCCCTGAAAAAATCTGCTTATAACGCTGTTAAAGCTGCCAAGAGTGTTATTTCAGCAAAGCTAGTGAAATTGGTTTCTAAAGGCAAAGATCTTATAAATAAAACTAAAAATATTCCTGTTTTATCTCAAGCTAAAGATGAATTACAGAAAATCGTTGATTTAGCTAATCAAGCTCTTAATAATAGCAATAACAATAATATTAAAGAGATGAAGCAATGCATTGACGATTTAAAGAAAGCTTTTGATCAATATCTTGAGAAAATTAAAAATTTGAGTTCTAATTTTCTAAATCGTGATGGTAATGGATATCCGCTTTCTTCTCAACATCAAAAAGATGATGATGGAGGATACGTCCCGTCTGGTCGTGATGATAATTCAGACTCTGTTGATCCTGATTATATTGACACTCAAGATAGTCAAGATAGTCAAAGTGGTCAAGATGGTCAAAATTAAGAAAAATATGCTATTTCGTCTTTAGTATTGTTTTTGGATTTTAATTAGTTGACGCTTTGTGGCATAATAAGCAAGGTTTATTTCTTAAGCTGCGCTTGCAGCTTTATTAGCGAAAGAAACAGGTAACTCGTGGCACAGACTACCAATGATATTAAGAATGGATCGGTTTTAAACCTTGAAGGTCAGCTTTGGACTGTTGTTAAGTTCCAGCATGTAAAGCCAGGTAAAGGTCCTGCTTTTGTGCGCACTACTATTAAGAATGTGCTCTCAGGCAAGATCGTTGATAAGACTTTTAACGCCGGAATGAAGATGGAGTTTGAAACTGTTGACAATCGTACTTTGCAATATTCTTATGAAGATGGAGATAATTTTGTCTTCATGGATATGACAACTTACGATCAAGTTTATATTCCTAAGGACTTGGTTGGAGATCAAAGCAAGTATTTGCTTGAAGGTACTGATTGCATAGTAAGTTTCCATGACGGCACTCCTTTAAGTGTTGAGCTTCCAGCATCTGTGATTTTGACTATTACTCATACAGAGCCTGGTTTGCAAGGTAATCGTTCTAATGCTGGAACTAAACCAGCAACTGTAGAAACCGGAGCTGAGATTCAGGTTCCGCTTTTCGTAGGTGAAGGTGAAAAAGTTAAGGTCGACACTCGTGATGGATCTTATCTTGGTCGTGAGAACTAATTAAATTTTCAATATTGGGCGGCCTGGTAACGATATATTTTACGCGTTGCTGGGTCGTTCTTTTCGATTTTTAATATAGATTTTCTTTATTTTCTAAATATTTAGCGTTTGAAAATTTTATTAAGAATAAAAAATCGAATTAGTAAAATTCTTTATTGGATAAACGATTAAGTTTAATGTTAAAGTAAAACTTAATAAAGATTTAGTTAAATACAATATAAAACGAAGGACTCTACTATGGCACGCTCTACAGCTCGTAAGAGGGCTTTGAATACGCTTTACGAAGCAGATGAAAAAAGTCAGAATATTCTTTCTTTACTTGATGAGCGCGTAAAAGAGCCTGGCGCTCAAACTCCTCTTCCAGAATATGCAGTTGAGATTGTGCGCGGTGTAGGTGAACGCCGCCATAGAATTGATAAAGTGCTTAATTATTGTTCAACCGGCTGGAAAGTTGGAAGAATGGCTGTTATTGATCGTAATATTTTACGAATCGCAGCATGGGAAATTCTTGCGAACGATGATGTTCCAGATAAAGTAGCTATTGATGAAGCTATTGCACTTGCAAAGATTTATAGTGATGATGATGCTATTGCTTTCATTCATGGATTGTTGAGTGCAATTGTTTCTTCTAAAGATGATTGTTTAGCTAGATTAAATGGTGATGTAGTTTCACAAGACGCTGATGAAACGGATGCTAGTGAATCTGAAACTAGTGAATCTTTGCAAGAATAGAAGAATAGTAAATTATTTTCTAGATTTAATGTAGTTGAATAATTGAAATTTTGTTAATCCGCTTAAAGTATTTGCTTAAGCGGATTTTTTATATCCACAATTTCGGCGAGTCGCGGTCCTACAATCTGAGTAGACTTGCCACGAATAACCTAAAGCCATAAGGGGGTTAAGGTGGACTACAATGACACCTTTGCTGGATTCGACAGTGACGATGCAGTATTGGTATTAGAGGATGGTCAGGTTTACGTTGGTAAACCTTTTGGTGCTAAAGGTTCTACATGCGCTGAGATTGTGTTCTCAACAGGTATGACAGGCTATCAGGAAACACTAACTGATCCAAGTTATGATCAACAAATCGTCGTTCAAACGTTCCCACACATAGGAAATACAGGTGTTAACCTTGAAGATCCAGAATCTTCAAAAATCTGGGTTGCTGGATATGTTGTTAAAGTTCCAAGCCCGGTTGTTAGTAATTGGAGATCTACTGGTTGCTTGCAAGATGATTTAGAAAAACAAGGTATCGTTTCAATCAGTGGTATTGATACTAGAAAGCTGGTACGTCATTTACGCTCGGTAGGCGTTATGCGTGCCGGCATTTTTTCTAGTGATGCGCTTATTGACAGTACAACTGGAGCAATACGTACAGTTGCATCGTTTGTTAATGAAATTAAGAAAACTCCTCAAATGCAAGGCTTGCGTTTAACTGATGAAGTAAGTACTAAAACTACTTATACTATTGAGCCATCTGGAGAGTATGAGGGCAAGAAACCGTTATTCAGTGTTGCAGCTGTTGATTTTGGAATTAAAGCAATGACTCCGCATCGTTTAGCTGAGCGCGGATGCAAAGTATATGTTGTAAATTCAGGAATTTCTTTTGAAGATCTTCAAAATCTTAATGTTGATGGAGTATTTTTCTCTAATGGTCCTGGGGATCCATCTCAAGCTAATCGTGAAGTTGAGTTGTTGCGTAAAGTTTTGGATGCAAAATATCCATTCTTTGGAATTTGCTTCGGGAATCAGCTTTTAGGTAGAGCGTTAGGATTCGATACTTATAAGTTAAAATTTGGTCATCGCGGAGTAAATCAGCCTGTAAAAGATTTAACCACTGGAAAAGTTGAAGTTACAGCGCATAATCACGGTTTTGCTGTGGATGCTCCTATTGGTCAGCCGGTTCAATCTCCTTATGAGAATGGTAAATTTGGTAAAGTTTTGGTTTCTCATATTGATTTGAACGATAACGTTGTTGAAGGATTGCAATGTTTAGATATTCCAGCTTTCTCTGTGCAATATCATCCTGAAGCTGCTGCTGGTCCTCATGATGCATCTTATTTGTTTGATCGTTTTGTAGAGCTTATGCGCTTGCATAATAACAATTGCGTTAAATCAGAAAAGTAATAATAAGGGGAAATTTACTATGCCAAAACGTACTGATATAAAGTCTGTTATGGTAATTGGTTCTGGTCCTATTGTTATTGGCCAGGCTGCAGAATTTGATTATTCAGGAACTCAAGCTTGTAGAGTTTTGCATGAAGAGGGTATTCGCGTAATCTTAGTCAACTCTAATCCAGCTACGATTATGACTGATCCTGAGCTTGCTGATGCTACTTATATTGAGCCGATTGACACGTCAATTTTGGAGAGAATAATTGCAAAAGAGAAGCCAGACGCGCTGTTGCCAACACTAGGCGGTCAAACTGCGCTTAATGCAGCGATGGATTTAGGTCGTGCAGGAATTCTAGAGAAGTACAACGTTGAGCTGATTGGCGCTTCTTTGGAAGCAATCGATAGAGGAGAAGATCGTGAGCTTTTCAAGAAAGTCGTTGAAAAAGCAGGAGCGGAAAGCGCAAAATCATTTATTGCTCATTCAATAGAAGAAGTAGACAAAATTGTTGAAACTTTAGGATACCCAGTAGTAGTACGTCCAAGCTTTACAATGGGTGGATTGGGCTCTGGTATTGCTCATAATGAAGAAGAGTTGCATCGTATTGCAGGAGCAGGCATACATTATTCTCCAACTAATGAAGTTCTTATTGAAGAAGGAATAGAAGGTTGGAAAGAATTTGAACTTGAGCTTATGCGAGATTCAAAGGATAATGTTGTAGTTGTTTGCCCTATTGAAAATGTTGATCCAGTAGGAGTGCATACAGGTGATTCTATTACTGTAGCTCCATGTTTTACTCTTACAGATCGCGAATATCAAAAGATGCGTGATATTGGTATTGCTATTATTCGCGGTGTTGGTGTAGATACTGGTGGATGCAATATTCAGTTCGCAATCAATCCTCAAACGGGTCGCATAATTGTAATCGAGATGAATCCTCGCGTATCTCGTTCTTCTGCTCTTGCATCTAAAGCTACTGGCTTCCCGATTGCGAAAATTGCAACGAAACTTGCTCTTGGATACACTTTGGATGAGATTCAAAATGATATTACTCGTTCTACTCCTGCAAGTTTTGAGCCAACGATTGACTATGTTGTTACTAAGATTCCGCGTTTTGCTTTCGAAAAATTCCCAGGAGCAGATACCACTCTTACTACTTCTATGAAGTCAGTTGGTGAAGCAATGGCGTTAGCTGGAAACTTCCAGGAATCTCTTGGTAAAGCAATGCGCTCAATTGACAAGCGTCATGCATGCTTTAGCTGGGATGGTGAGTGTCCAAGTAAAGAAGAAGTTGAGGATCTTCTAAATGAGATTCATACTCCAACAGAGCATAGATATTTGCAAATTCAGCGTGCTTTGTGGGGAGGAGCTACTCCTGAACAGATTTTCGATGCAACTAAAATTGATCCATGGTTTATTCATCAACTTGCACAAATCAATAAAACAGCTTTATATGTTAAAAATGCTGAAACTTTAACTCCTAAAGTTTTGAAGAATGCTAAGCTTGCAGGTCTTTCGGACGTTCAAATTGCACATTTGCGTTCTCTTGGTGATGAGGGTGAAAATATGGTCCGCGAGCTTCGCTGGGCTTATGGATTGCATCCTGTTTATAAAACTGTAGATACATGTGCTGCAGAGTTTGATGCTATTACTCCTTATTACTATTCTTGCTATGCTGATGAAAGTGAATTGAAGAAGCGCAATCGTGAAGCAGTAATTATTCTTGGCTCTGGTCCGAATCGAATTGGACAAGGAATTGAGTTTGATTACACTTGTGTTCATGCTGTTCAAGAACTGGGTAAGGATTACGACACTATTATGGTTAATTGTAATCCTGAAACTGTTTCTACAGATTATGATATGTCTGATCGTCTTTACTTTGAGCCTCTTACTTTCGAAGATGTTCTTGAAATTTATGAAGCTGAAAAGAAACTTGGACCAGTTAAAGGCGTGATTGTGCAGCTTGGTGGTCAAACTCCGCTTTCGCTTGCTGCTCGTCTGAAAGCTGCAGGAGTTCCAATTTTGGGAACAACTCCTGAAGCTATTGATTTGGCTGAAAATCGTGAACTTTTCGGTGAAGTTCTTCGTCAAGAAGGAATGAATGCTCCTCGATACGGCACAGCGTTAAGTTTGGAAGAAGCTAAGGATGCTGCTCACGCAATCGGTTACCCGGTTCTTGTGCGACCAAGCTACGTGCTTGGCGGGCGTGGCATGGAAATCGTGTACGATGACTCTCAGCTTGCAAAATATGTTGAGCGCGCATTGAATGAGGCTCGTGCAGACACTGTTGTTTCTGGCAGGCTTCCTTCTCCTCTTTTGATTGATAAGTTCCTGCAAGACGCTATTGAAATTGATGTTGACGCGCTTTATGACGGCAACGAGCTTTATATTGGCGGAATTATGGAGCATGTTGAGGAAGCTGGCGTGCACTCTGGTGACGCAGCTTGCACTCTTCCTCCAAGCACACTTTCGGACGATCAGATTCGCCGCCTTCGTGAGGGCACGCTTTCGATTGCTCGCGGCTGCTCAGTTCGCGGTCTTATTAACGTTCAGTACGCTTTTATGGCGAATACTTTGTACGTGATTGAGGCAAATCCTCGAGCATCGCGCACAGTTCCGTTTGCATCTAAGGCAACTGGTGTAGCGCTTGCTAAAGCTGCTGCACGAATTATGGCTGGTGAAACAATCGAACAGCAACGTAAACGTGGTCTTCTTCTTCCTAAGGGTGACGGCGGTGATATTCATCAAGGTCAACAAGTTGCTATTAAAGCTTCCGTGCTGCCTTTTAAGCGTTTCCGCACTCCTGTTGGACGTACTGTTGATATTCTTCTTGGACCTGAAATGCGTTCAACTGGTGAAGTTATGGGATTCGATAGAGATTTTCCACACGCTTTTGCTAAAAGCCAGCTTGCTGCATATAAGGGAGGATTGCCAACAAGCGGAAATGTATTTGTTTCTGTAAGTGATGCAGATAAAAGACAATTGCCATTATTAGCTGTTCGTTTAGTGGAACTTGGTTTTACTATTTGGGCTACTGAAGGTACTGCTTCTGTATTGCGTAGATACGGTATTGATTCTGTTATTGTAGATAAAATTTCTAGTATTGGTGATACCGCTAAAGATGTGCGTGATAGCGAATATTCTAAAGAAAGAATTGGCAAAAACGTAGTAGAACTTATTGAGAATGGTAAGATTGATATGGTGCTGAACACACCGAATTCTAGAGGATCTCGCACTGATGGATATGCAATTCGTGCTGCTGCTGTTGCTGCAGATCTTCCTCAATTCACTACAATTACTGAGTTCGCACCTGTTTTAATGGCTATTGAAGCTGTTAAAAACAATGATTATCAGGTTATGAGTATACAGGAGCATGCTAAGCAACTGTTTGCAATAGAATGTGCTGAAAACCAGAAGTAGCTTTAAGAAAGTCGAGCGTAAAATCATATGACTGAAAGCATATGCGATCAAGAATTACAAGCACAAAGATCTGATTTTGGTTTGCGTTTACAAAATGCAATGGCAAAATATGGACCTCTATGTGTCGGTATTGATCCTCATAGGAAAATGTTGCTTAATTGGGGATACAATATGGATGCTCAAGGTGCTGAATTGTTCTCTATGCGAATGCTTCAATCTATGAACGGTCGTGCTGCTGCAGTTAAATTCCAATCGAGTATGTTTGAGCGCTACGGATCTAAAGGTTTCGCAGCGCTTGAACGTGTTCTTTATGCGGCTCGTCAAATGGATGTTATTACTATTGTTGATTGCGGTCACGGTGGTTTATCTACAACTATTTCAGCTTTAGCAGATGCATATTTTAAGCCTGGAGCACCATTAAGAGCAGATGCTATAACTCTTCTTCCATATTATGGCGCTCGCTCTATGAGTAGTCTTATAAACGAAGCTTTGAATAATGGATGTGGAGTTTTCATGGCTTCCCTGACATCTAATCGTGAAGGAGCTAATCTTCAAACAGCTATTCGTCAAAGTGGAAGTTATCGCGGGCATACTGTTGCTCATGGTATTGCTCAAACTGCTCAAAGCTTTAATGAGCACACTAAAGGCATGGGTTCGGTTGGCTTAATTGTTGGAGCTACTATTGGAGATTGGATGAATGGTGGAGATGTTGATCTTACTAGTTTTACAGGTCCAATTCTTTCTCCTGGATATGGTTGGCAAGGAGCTGAAGCAAACGATTTGAAAACTGTATTTGCTGGAACTCACGGAAATGTTTTAGTTACTGTTTCTAGATCTATTGCTTCTCATGGTCCAGATATCGGCTCTCTTTCAGCTGCTACTGAGCGTATTGCTTGGGATATTCGTCAAGCTTTAATGGATTGACGATTCTCAACATTAAGCTTATGAAAATATTAAATTAAATTGTTGGATTTAAGAGCAAATAAAAATCAGCAATAAGGCATTAACAGAAAACGAAGTTATAATTCATGTAAGAGTGGTAACGTGTTTATATGTTTATGTAATGTATTTTTACGTAAGCTATAGTAAACAAAACATGATTTTAGTGGAGCACGATGTTACGATGGCCAATACAACTTATACATACGGTGTTCGTAAGCGTAGGCTTATTGTTCTTACTGGTCCTACTGCCGCTGGAAAAGGTACTGTTGAAGGCGTATTGCGTGAAAAACACCCTAATATTTGGCTCTCTGTTTCTGCAACTACTAGATCTCCTCGCCCAGGAGAGTTTAATGGCATTCATTATTGGTTTTTAGATGAAGATGAGTTTAAGCGCCGTCAGCGTAACGGAGAATTTTTAGAAACTGCACTAGTTCATGGAATGGCTTATTACGGAACTCTTCTTCAGCCTGTTTTAGATCATTTAGAGCAGAATATTCCTACTCTTTTAGAGATTGATTTGCAAGGTGCTAGGCGAGTTAAGCAAGAAGCTTCTCGTTTAGGATTAGAAGTTGTTTATGTTTTTATAGCTCCGCCAAGTTTTGAAGAACTTAAAAGAAGATTGATTGGTCGCGGTACTGAAACTCCTGAGCAGCAAAAGCGGCGTTTAGAAACTGCGAAAGTAGAGATAGCTGCTGCTAGCGAATTTGACGTAGTTATTGTTAATGATGATGTAAATCGTGCTGCTAACGAGTTATGGAATATAATTGCTCAAGAATATGATTTGAAGTGAGCGAAAGCTGTTTTTCTCCTTTAGTCTTAGAGCATAATAGTATAGAACATTTAAAATTTTTTATTTAAAAGGAAATCGATGCTTGCAATATCCAAGCTGTAGCATATAATAAGCAACTTGGAACTATTGTGGCACCATAGAATATGGAGAACATTATGGCATTGGGCACTCAGCCAACACCTACGGGACTTGCGAATCCGCCGATTGACGATTTGATGGAACATGCGGACTCCAAGTATGCGCTTGCCTTGTTTGCCGCAAAACGAGCACGGCAGATTAATTCTTATTTCACTCAACTCAATGAGGGCTTATTGCAAAATGTTGGTCCGCTTGTTGAGTATCAAAATCAAGAAAAGCCTCTTTCTATTGCTTTCCGTGAAATCAACGAAGGCTTGTTAGAGGAAACTCTTGGTGACGATGATATGAGTGAAGGCAATTAAGTTTTATTTCTTTGTTAGAACGATCGCAGTCATATAAGGTAGCTCCTTGAGTGATTATATGGCTGCGATTTGTTAGTTTATGCGTGATTTTGCTTAAAAATATGGAGGGTACATGAAAGAACGCAAGTTAATTTCTGCAGAATCTGTGACAGAGGGGCATCCAGATAAGTTATGTGATCAAATTGCTGATTCGATTTTAGACGATATGCTCAGCCAAGATCCTAGTGCTCATGTTGCTGTAGAAGTGTGTGCTTGCGTAGGTCAATTCGTAGTTTTTGGCGAAGTTCGTGGAGAAGTTTATACAGATATTCCTGGAATAGTTCGTAAAGTTGTTAGAAACGTTGGATATACGAGTTCTACTATTGGTCTTGATGCAGATTCATGCGGTGTTATGGTATCGCTTACTGAGCAAAGTTCTGAAATAAATCAAGGTGTACAGCGTATAGATTCTAAGAATGATTCAGTTTCTTTACAAGATCGTTATTCTTCTCAAGGTGCTGGTGATCAAGGTGTTATGTTTGGTTATGCTAGCGATGAAACAGATTCTTATATGCCTTTGCCTATTTATTTAGCTCATAAGCTTGCGTATAGATTAGCAAAAGTTCGTAAAGATGGTATTATCCCGCATTTGCGTCCTGATGGTAAAACTCAAGTCACTATTGAATACGGTGAAGATGGTAGTCCTAAGCGTGTTGATACTGTTCTTATTTCTACTCAACACGATCCAAATGTTTCGCATGATTGGCTTCAAAAGCAATTAGTAGAAAATGTTGTTAATCCTGTTTTTAAAGAAACTCTTGAAGATAAAGTTAGTTACGAAAATTATAGGATGTTAGTTAATCCTACTGGCTCATTTGTATTAGGAGGGCCTGCTGCAGATTCTGGTTTGACAGGCAGAAAAATTATTGTCGATACATATGGTGGAGCTGCTCATCATGGTGGCGGTGCTTTTTCTGGAAAGGATCCAAGTAAAGTAGATCGTTCTGCTGCTTATGCTGCTAGATGGGTGGCAAAGAATATAGTTGCGGCATCTTTAGCTCATAAAGTAGAAGTGCAAGTAGCTTATGCCATTGGTATTGCTGAGCCAGTTAGTGTAAATATAGAAACTTTCGGTACTGAAACTTCTGGAATAAGTTGTGACGATATATCTAAAGCTGTTCGTATGGTATTTGATTTGCGCCCTGCAGCAATTATTGACGAGCTTAATTTATTGCGTCCAATTTACGCTAAAACTGCATCCTATGGTCATTTTGGCAGAACTGATGTGCAATTCCCTTGGGAGAATTTGAATCGTGTTGAAGATTTGAAACATGCTATTTCGTCTATTCATCAGCAGAATTGTTAGACTATTTAGCATAAGAGTGAAAGTGTGATTTATGCTGCAACAACCTGAATTAGAAGGTTTAGCACACAAGAAGAAGCGTAAAAAAAGCGCATCTTATAGTGTGCCTGCACATTCTAATGCTGTTGCTCATGTTATGCTTGATGTTCAAGCTGCGCATTTAGGTCATACTTTTGATTATCTTATTCCAGAAAAATATGATGATATTGCGCGCCCTGGAGTATTAGTTCGAGTTCGTTTTGGCGCAAGACGTGTTAATGGAATTATTTGGTCTAGGTCAGATGAATCTCATACTACAAAAGATTCCTTGAGATTTATTGATCGTGTTTTGTCAAGTGGAGTTTTATTATCTTCTTCAATGCGAGCAGATATTCTATCTATAGCTGATGCTTATGGTGGAACTCCTGCAAATATTATTAGGTTGGCTGTTCCTCAAAGAATAGCAAGTGTTGAAGAAGATGCTTATTTTTGTAATCGCTCTCAAAAACTTAGGATTAAAACGCTTCGAGAAAAAATTCTTCCATCACTTAAATTTCACGAAGACTTATCAAGTAATTTAGTTGAATATAACGGCTCAGAGCGTGTATTTCGTACAAGCGATGACAGGATGATAGCGTCTTATAATAATGCTTTATCTTTGAAGAAAGCATTATGTCATGTTAATAATCCATATTCTTATATTTCTTGTGATGAACTCAATGAGCTTCGTGATTTTTCTAATGAAGTTAATAACGTTAGTCAATCTTCTTCTTTTATTTTGGATGCTTTGCCGGGCTCTGGACGTTGGACGCAAGATTTGGCATGGATTATTACAACAGCTATCGGCTCTGGGCGACAAGTCGCAGTAGTATTGCCTACATTGCGAGAAGTGAATGATGTTATGCGAGCGCTTATGGTTTGCGGAATCAAACCATATAAGAAGTTAAAAAATGGAGAATTTTCTGGTGATGTTGTGCGACTTTGTGCTGCAGACACTCCAGCAGATAGATATAGGTCTTGGATTGCAATTTCCAAGGGGATTGTTCCGTGTGTATTAGGAACTAGGGCTGCAATGTATGCGCCAGTTGAAGGAGCTGCTCTTTTCGTTATTGTTGAAGATTGTGCTTATCAGCAGGCTGACGGTATGCAACCGTATGCTCAAGCTAGAGGTGTTATGCGATTGCGCGCTAAAAGTCATGGCGGTGTATTCATATCTATGTCTTTTGCGAGGAGTTTAGTTAGCCAATATGAAATTGATAGCGAAGATTATTTAAGATCTTCTCTTAAATCAAATGAATCAAACGAATCAAATAAATTAAATGAATCCAATAATTCAAATAATTACCAAAATTCATCGTTAGTTTCTGGAAAAAGTGAGATTATTACTCCTTTTAATTCTGTTAGATATGAAGCTTCAGCTTGGGTAAGATGGCTTAATCGTGAGACTTTAGAAAAAATTGGCGATGAAAGTGCAGGATTAAGAGTTCCAGATACAGCAGTTAGGATTATAAAAGATGCATTAAGCATTGGTAAGCCTGTGCTAATGTCGATTCCTCAAGATGGAGTTACTCAGTCAGTTATTTGTACTAAATGCCGTCATCAAGCTAGATGTCGTCGTTGTACAGGTCCAATTGATTTTGGTATAGATGGCGCTCATTCAAGGTGCGCATGGTGTGGTAATAGTTTAGCGAATTGGTCGTGTACTTATTGCTCAGGTAAGTCTTTGCGCGCAATTCGTGTCGGTGCATCTGGCACGATTAAGCAGCTTTCAATGCTATTTCCTGGTGTTAAGTTGATTGTTTCATCACCTCATTGTTCAAACGGTATTGTGCATTGGATTAACGAGGAAGCTGTAATTGTAGTTGCAACTCCGGGTGCAGAGCCTAGAGTTAAACGTTTAAATAACAATTATTCTTTTGAAAATAGTAGAAAAGATATTGATTTAGAACCTGATTTTAAGCGTGCTGCAGGCGATGATTTTGTTGATAGCAGTGATCGTGATAATAGTATCAATGGCGTAAGTGATGTAGAAAATATAGGCGAAAATCTTCAAAGTAATCTTCAAAGTAATGCGTCAGATGTTGTATATCTAAATAGAAGTCAAAAAAGTGATAAAAATCACAATAATATTTCTAATATTTCTTCTATTGCATATGAAACATTTACTGGAGAATATCAAGTAGTTGCTTTACTTGACGCGTGGACGAGTTTATATTTGACTAATTTAGATGGTTCATACGATGTATTGGAATCATGGATGCGTGCTTCTTGCGCTTGCGCTGCAAAATCTCGTGGCGGATGTGTGATGATATTAGGTGAAACTCATAGTGCAATTGCTAAGTCACTTGAATCGTGGGATTCATCTATTTTGGCATCTTATGAGCTTTCTGAGCGAAAGCGAGCTGCTCTTCCTCCAACAGTTTGTGCTGCATGTGTTTGGGGTAGTAGACAAGCTGTTATGAGAGCATTAAAAAATATTGGTGCTATTCATAATTATTGTGATGAAATTGAGTCTAGTAAAATAAAAAATAATGATAACAATGCTGATCATTATATTTCTAGCGGATTTAATAAAGATATTAAAAATAATGATCTTCCTAATATTTTTGTTGATAATGTTGCCATTTCGCCTTTGCTTGGAATAGTACCTATGCATACGCCTGTTAGCGATCACAATTTGCATTTCGAAGAATTGCATGATCGTGTTAAAGCAGTAGTAAGAGTTCCTTTAGAATTTAGAGGGGAATTAGTTAGAAGATTGCGTAAAGAGTTATCTGAACATAGCGCATTTAATTATAAAGGAGAATTGCGTTTTAGTTTTGACGCTAAGGATTTATTGGCTTATTGATAGGAGAGAATATGTGTGAGATTTTTCATTGTGCAGTATTAGGAGATCCTATTTCTCACTCACTTTCTCCTGTATTGCACAACGCTGCTTATAAAGCTTTAGGTCTAACAAATTGGCAATATAGCAAAGAAAAAGTGAGTGAAACAGAGTTAGCTGATTTTATTTTAAAACTTGACGATTCTTGGAAAGGCTTAAGCCTTACAATGCCGCTTAAAAAAGCCGTAATGAAACTCGGCACTCCTTGCGATTATTGGTCTAGCGCACTTAGAGTCGCAAACACAGCGATTTTTACAACAAATCCTGCAACAGCATCTCCTTGTCAAATTGAACTGTGCAACACTGATGTAAATGGCATAATTACAGTTTTTATTCGAGCTTTGCGAGAGCGCATAAGTCAAGTAAAAAAGGCTGTTATTATTGGTAGTGGTAATACTGCATCATCTGCAATGGCTGCACTTATAGAAATCGCGCAAGCTTCAAAACTTGAAAAAGTGCAAGTTGTTGCTAGAACTGACAATAATGGTAGTGTAAAAGGCGTTGAACGTTTTAATAATATTTTGCGTACCTATTGTGCTGATTTTCCAAATAGCAGAAACATAGAGCCGTGCTTAGAAAGTAACGAGTTTAAGAGTAACGAGATTCAACCTGGAGGAATTCAACGTAACGAAAATAATGCAAACTACGAATCGGTTCAAGGCATTGAATTCCCAATATTTAGTGAAGATGTTACAGCGAAATTTGCTGACTATAGTACGAAAAAATTGTGCGCGGAAAAATTATCTGAATATGATGAATCTCTTATTTTGCAATCTTTAAGTTCACTAGACGCAATTCGAGCAATATCAGAAGCAGACATAGTAATAAGCACTGTTCCAGCGCACGTTGCAGATTTAATAGCTCTAGCTCTAAAAGCTTACTGCCAAAATAGGTGCGTAAAAAGTCTGGGAGTATTGCTTGACGTTGTGTATGATCCTCGCCCAAGTATGCTTCTTAGTGCTTTTAGTCAATACGGATTGGCAATTGGCGGCGAAGAAATGCTTTTATACCAAGCGTTAGAGCAAGTAAAGCTTATGACATCTGCTTACCGGAATTCTAAAGAAAATTTTGCAAATCGTTTTGCAAATTGTGGCGACAATTGTTTTGCAAATGCTTCAAAAAAAGATTCTGACAAGGCTACAGATTACGATAAGCTAAGCAGTTATATGCGTAAAGAGTTGGAGGAAGCATTATGAATGATGATTCATTGCTTAATGATTGCCATGATGTTGATATGCATAGCGATAGTGTTAAGAGTGAAAATTTTCCAGCTAATATTAAAAATAATGAAGATGATTTTGTAAATCATTCTTTTACTCCGCATAATCATGCACGTAATAGTTCTTTAGCTGATTTTGAAGTAATGCTAATAACTGGAATGAGTGGTGCTGGAAGATCTCATGCTGCAAATGCTTTAGAAGATATGGGATGGTATGTTATTGATAATTTACCGCCTAAGCTGCTTATTCCTTTAGTAGATATGATGACTTCTTCTGGCTCTAAAGTTCATAAACTTGCTGCTGTTATAGATGTTAGATCTCGAGGATATTTTGACGATCTTTTCGCTGTCTTAGCTCATGTTGATGAGTTGGGTGTTAAGACTCAAATACTGTTTTTAGATGCTCATGATGATGTTCTTATTAAGCGCTATGAATCAGTTCGTAGACCACATCCTTTACAACGTGGTAGACGTCTTATTGATGGTATTCGTGAAGAACGAGAGCTTTTAAGTCATTTGAAAGATTGTGCGAATATTATTATTGATACTTCAACTTTAAGCATTCATCAGCTTTCCACAAAACTTTATGAAAGTCTTCTTGGAAAAGGCTTATCCACTGTATCGGTTCATATTTTTAGTTTTGGATTTAAATATGGAATGCCTATGGATGCTGATTTTGTAGCTGATATGAGATTTTTGCCAAATCCTTTCTGGGTTCCAGAATTAAGAGATTTAACAGGTAAAGATAAAGCTGTGCAAGATTACGTGTTATCTAATCCTCAAGCTGTTTCTTTTTTGGATTCTTATGAAAAAGCATTGCGTACTGCAATTGATGGTTTTGCAAAAGAAGATAAACATTATGTTACGATTGCTGTTGGATGTACTGGTGGTCAACATCGTTCTGTAGCTGTAAGCATTGAGTTAGCAAGAAGATTGCGTATTCATGGTTTACAAGTTACTGTTTCTGCTCGCGAGTTAGCACGTAGAATATAACAATAGTGTTGTAATATCTTGATGCATAGCAATTATTGATGTGCAAATTATTGAGATTTGTTCGAAAATGTCCAAGTCATTCGGTATCACAGAAAGCCGAGCATGTCGATGTTTTGCGCATCATGCACGAATCAAAAAACGCATACTTGAAGAAGAACAAAAGTAGGAGGTTGTCTCTTGGCTCTTCTTGACGACGTCAAAAATGAACTCGTATCGAACGACAACGAGCTCCCGACTGTCATTATGGCTCAAGCGGCTGCGATGATGCGCTTTGCTGGCGGTTTGCGACCAGTTAATAATAAGGCTGTAATTCGTGCCCAATTCGACTCATTGAGCGCTGCTCAGTGGCTTGTCGATGTTTTACGAATACAGTGCAAGCGTGATGCTAGTGTTTCTCAGGTCACTCGTCAAACACCTAACGGATCTGTAATTCGTTATGACGTTCTTGTTGAACATGGCGCTACAGCATTAGCATTGCAATCTGGTTTATTGGATCGTCGTATGCGTATTGTTGCTGGGTTAGCTCCTGAGATTGTTGGTGGAAGTATTGCTCAAGTTAAAGCAGCTTGGCGAGGAGCTTTTTTGGCTCACGGTGCTATTTCAGATCCTGGTAAAGCGAGTTATTTAGAAATTGTTTGCCCTACAGCTGAAGCTGCTACAGCTTTGCAAACAATGGCAGCTCGTTTAGGAATTAGTGCCAAAGCTCGTAAAGTTCGTAGTTCTGAAAGAGTTACTTTAAGAGATTCAGATGCTATTGAGCGTATGTTGAATCTTATTGGAGCTCCACATTCTGCTAGAGAATGGACTGGTAAGCGATCTGATGGTGAAGCACGCGGAAAAGCTAATCGTTTAGCTAATTTTGATGATGCTAATATGCGTAGAAGTGCTCGTGCTGCGACTGAAGCTTGTAAGAAAGTGCGTCATGCATTTGATATTTTAGGCGATGATATTCCAGATAATTTGTTGATGGCTGGACGTTTGCGCTTAGAGCATGCTCATGCAACTTTGGAACAGCTTGGACATTTAGCTAATCCTCCTATTACTAAGGATGCTATTGCAGGACGTATTAGAAGACTTTTGCAGCTTTCAGATAAAGTTGAAAAATCTCGTTCTTAAGATAGTTCTTAAATTTGCACGTGATTTGTAAATGATCTTACAAATTATTTCTGTGTTCGAGCGTAAAGACACAAAAATTATTGGGTTATAAGCGAAATGCTTGTAACCCCAATTTTATATATTTTATTGTGATGCAATTGCAATGTGTATTCGTTTTTTATTACAAATAAAAATGCTTTTTTGTTGGGTTTATGCGATATAATCGCACTTGGCATTTGTAGATTTTCGAGGCAAATTAAACATGCTTCGATTTATATTACTTGCATCATGGTTTTGAAAGGATACCAATGAAGACACTTAAGGATTTGGGAGATTTGAGCGGTAAGCGCGTCTTAGTTCGTGCTGATTTTAATGTTCCTCTCAAGGGTACGACTATCACCGATGACGGCCGTATTCGTGCAGCTTTGCCAACAATCAATGCTTTGCGCAAGCAGAATGCAAAAGTTATTTTGATGGCTCATCTTGGACGTCCAAAGGGACAAGTTGTTCCTGAGCTTTCTTTAGCTCCAGTTGCAGCTCGTTTAGGTGAGCTTCTTGGCGTGAAAGTTGCTTTGGCTGCAGACACTTATGGTGAAGATGCTCAAGCTAAAGTTGCCGCAATGAACAACGGTGACGTTGTTTTGCTTGAAAACGTGCGCTTTAACGCAGAAGAAACCAGCAAGGATGCTTCCGAGCGTGCAGCTTACGCTAAGAAGATTGCGTCTCTTGGCGAAGTATTTGTTTCTGATGGTTTTGGTGTTGTTCACCGTGCTCAGGGCTCTAATTACGATGTTGCTGCAGATCTTCCTTCAGCTGCAGGATTGCTTGTTGAAAAGGAAGTTAAGGCACTTTCTCGCGCAACTGAAAATCCAGATCGTCCTTTGACTGTTGTTCTTGGTGGTTCTAAAGTTTCCGACAAGCTTGGTGTTATTGAGAACTTGCTCTCTAAAGCTAATCGTTTAGTTATTGGCGGAGGTATGGTATTCACATTCTTGAAGGCTTTAGGCTATGAAGTTGGTACTTCTTTGCTTGAAGAGGATCAGCTTGAGAAAGTTAAAGGATATATTGAAACAGCTAAAGCAAATGGCGTTGAGCTTGTTCTTCCAACTGATATTGTTGTGAACGCAGGTTTCCCAGCAGGCGATACTCCAGTTGCTCCAGAAGTAGTTCCAGCTGATTCTATTCCTTCAGACAAGATGGGCTTAGATATTGGTCCAGATTCACAGAAGCTTTTCCACGACAAGATTGTTGATTCTAAGACAGTTGTTTGGAACGGTCCTATGGGAGTGTTTGAAGTTCCAGAGTTCGCAGATGGCACTCGCGCTGTAGCTCAAGGATTGGTTGATGCTACTAAGAATGGTACTTTCACTATTGTTGGTGGCGGCGATTCTGCTTCTGCAGTTCGTAATCTTGGATTTGCAGAAGATGGTTTCTCTCACATCTCAACTGGTGGCGGTGCTTCACTCGAGTTCTTGGAAGGTAAGACTCTTCCAGGCTTGAGCGTGCTCGACTAGTATTCTTGTAATAAAGTTATTTGTAGATAGTGTGTCGACTCTTAAATATAGGGTCGGCACACTGTTAATTTTTAATCATTTAAGCATTTTTGAGAATTGCTATTAAGGATGAATATGATTCAACGAAGAAAGCCGCTTGTTGTAGGTAATTGGAAGATGAATTTTAATCATCGTGAAGCTACTTATTTTGTTCACAAGTTTGCTTTACTTTTACATGATTTTCATTTTGATTATCGCAAATGTGATGTAGCTATAATGCCATCTTTTACATCTATTAGAAGCGTGCAAGTATTAGTTGAATCAAATAAACTTCCTATACTTTATGGTGCTCAAGCAGTATCTGTAACAGCACAAGGTGCTTTCACAGGTGATGTTTCAGCAGATATGCTTGCAAGTCTTGGATGTTCGTTTGTGATTGTTGGGCATTCTGAGCGTAGAAAATATCATCCTGAAGATGATGCAAATATTGTTGATCAAGTTAGAGCTGTTCTAGCTGCTGGAATGCAGCCGATTCTTTGTGTTGGTGAAAGTTTTGAAGAGCGTAAGCAAGGTATTGAATTAGATTTTGCAGTTGGACAAGTACATGATGTTACTCGTGATTTAGATTCTCAGCAGGCTGAACGTTTGATTATTGCTTATGAACCTGTATGGGCAATTGGAACTGGCATGGTTGCGAACGCGCAATCTGCACAAGAAGCTGCATATGCTATTCGTGAAGATTTAAGAAATACTTTTTCGCAAACAGTCGCAAATAATGTGCGAATTCTATACGGTGGATCCGTTACTTCTCAAAATGCGTCTACTCTTATACAAGAAGATGATGTAGATGGTTTTCTTATTGGAGGAGCTGCTTTAGATGCACAGGAACTTGCTGATATTGTGAATATTGTAAATAAATAGGTCAATGGTTAGTATTATGCTCAATCAAAGTACTCTATAACGGGAGGTTAGTTGTGAACGCTGTCAAGATTGTTTTGCAAGTATTATTAGTGCTCGCAAGCATTTTGCTCACTCTGTTAATTTTGATGCATAAGGGTAAAGGCGGCGGTCTTTCCGATATGTTTGGTGGCGGCTTAACAAAGAACGCTGGTAGTTCTGGTGTCGCTGAAAAGAATTTGAACCGTTGGACTGTGTTTATCGCTTTGTTCTGGGTTGCAATTATTGTGGCTCTGGATTTGATGAGTAAATTCATGTTGATTTAAGATTGTTTTTTAATAGCGCGGTTTCGGCCGCGCTTTTTTGTAAAAAGTGGTGCGCTAATGTTGATGTTCGGTCCGTCTCTTATAGTAGCGGATTTGGATGGCACGATGCTGCACGATGCAGACGCTTTCGAGAATAGGTTTTTAACTCAGCAAACTATTGATGCTGTTTCTGAAGTTAAAAGAAAAACTCGAGTTCCTTTTGCTATTATTACTGCTCGTCCAGTTTGTGCTGCTCTTAACATAATAAAGTCTCTTAATGCTGACGTTTGCGCTTATTTGAATGGTGCGCTAATAGATTTTGATGCTAACAATTCAAGCAAATCTGTTTTGGCTTCTCAAAATCAGTCTGATTCAGTAGTTCGATTTGGTTTTTCTTCAAAGCGCGCTTGCGAAGTTTGCTTGAGTCTACTTTGCGCAATACCTACGTTACGCATAGGTATTGTTATGAATGATATTCGATACACTAATTTCGATTTACATACGTTGTGGAAGTCAAGTAATTTTATTCGCACTGATTTTCGCGATATTCCAGATGGTATTGCAGACAAAATAATTATTGTTCCGCGAGATAGTGAAAAATTGCGTTTGGAAAGTGCTCTTCCTGAGGATTTTTCATTGCATATTAGCGAAGATGTTTTGTGGATGCTTACAAATCCTCTTGCAAACAAGGGGCACGCGTTGAATGTTATTTGTGAGCGTTTGAACGTAAAGCCTAGCCGGACTGTTGTTTTTGGTGACGATATTATCGATATTGACATGTTCCGTGCCGGAGGATATGGGGTAGCGGTGTCGAATGGTAATCCGCGGCTTCTTGCTATTGCAGACGAAGTTTGCGATTCCAATAACAACGATGGTGTTGCTAGCTGGCTTCAAAACGAATTACTCTAGAGGCTATTTATCCTAATTATCAAAATCGTACGAATCTTTTGCACACGCTGTTACTGGGTGAAAGCAGGTTGTCGTGTGCGCTTACTCCGTTGATAGAAAATGTCGAAAACATCGGTCGATTTGGTGTTTTCGACAGTTTAGGCTTGCTTTTTGTTTATTTCATCAGATGATTTGGTGTTTTCGACAGTTTTAAGCAAGCGACAAAGAAATTGCGTTAGGCACGTTCTCATACTTCCGCATCTACAAAAGACAAACTGTGCCAGCAATGAATAAACTGTGTCATATATTACGCGCGCAGAAACCGTATTGAGTGAATGTCTGAAAACGTGCAAAATCAGACGCAAATAGCAGTGAATCGGACGCGTTCTACAAAATACGGACGTTTTCTTGTTTTTTGGACGCAAATGCTAAACAAAAAACCGCATATGCGATGGAATTAAATCCAAATGCATGTGCGGCTTCTGTTATTTATTTAATGATTTAATCAAATCATGCATTCACGCGATCAATTCCAGATTGCACGTCAGCAATAACGGAATCCCAAGACTTGATGAATGCTGCAACACCGTCAGCTTCGAGCTTGTCGGTAACGTCCTTGATGTTAATGCCAAGCTCAGCAAGCTTGTTCATAACAGCGTGGCTCTCTTCGTAAGTGCCCTTAACGGAAGGAGCGCCGTTGCCGTGATCAGCAAGAGCGTTCAAAGTCTTTTCTGGCATAGTGTTGACAACATGCTCAGCAACCAACTCGTCAACGTACTTGCAATCTGAGTAAGCTGCGTTCTTTGTGCCAGTAGAAGCCCAAAGTGGACGCTGCTTCTTTGCGCCCTTAGCTTCAAGAGCAGCCCAACGTGGGTCAGCTGCGAACTTCTTCTCGAAGAGTTCGTAAGCCAAGCGAGCGTTAGCAACAGCAGCCTTGCCTTCAAGAGCCTTAGCTTCTTCGCTTCCGTTAGCTTCGAGGAGCTTATCAACAGCAGTATCAACGCGGGAAACGAAGAAGGAAGCTACGGAACCAATGTGCTTCAAGTCATGGCCGTTAGCATCTGCCTGAGCAATACCTTCGATGAAGGCATCGATAACCTGCTCGTAGCGTTCGAGTGAGAAGATCAAGGTTACGTTCACGGAAATGCCCTTAGCAAGGGTAGCTGTGATAGCTGGAAGACCTTCCAAAGTTGCTGGAATCTTAATCATAACGTTTGGACGATCAACCTTTGCCCAAAGCTCTTCAGCCTGCTTTTCTGTGTTAGCAGTATCGTGAGCCAAGCGTGGATCAACTTCGATAGAAACGCGACCGTCAACGAAGTCAGTCTTTTCAGCAATCTCGCGGAAGATATCGGTTGCGTTACGAACATCGGTGGTGGTCAACTCGCGGATAGCGGTTTCTACGTCTACCTTGCCGAGTTCCTTAAGCTGTGCATCGTATGGGCCAACCTGGCTTAAAGCCTTCTGGAAAATGGATGGGTTGGTGGTAACGCCAACAACATTCTTGTGAGCAATAAGATCCTGCAAAGAACCAGATTCAATGCGGGTGCGGGACAAATCGTCCAACCAAATAGAAACGCCGGAATCGCTAGTGCGCTGCGTTGCTTCAGTCATGTTATCTCCTTAACACTGTGCTCCACCAATTGGGGCACGTCGGTATTTTGGCGTTTTTACAAGAAACAGCGGTTGATGTCAAACCAACGGTAGCTCGGCATCAACACGCCTTTGCTGCTTCTTGTGAAGTTGCTAAATTAGCACTTCGAGTTTTGTGATTTATCAATACAATGCATTAGCAAAATAGTAGATAAATCAAGTTTTATTTTATATTTCTTGTGCTTAAGCGCGAGCTTCTTCGATAGAAGCCTTAGCAGCTTCTACTACGTGCTCAGCAGTAATGCCCAAGTCGATCATGTTCTGACCGCCGTCACCCTGCAAGCCGTACTGTTCGATAGAAACAGCCTTGCCGCAATCGCCAAGATACTTGTACCAAGGCAATGCCAAGCCAGCTTCGATGGAAACGCGAGCCTTGACGGACTTTGGAAGGATTGCTTCCTTGTACTCTTCGTCCTGCTCTTCGAACCATTCGAGAGATGGCATGGAAAGAACGCGAGCCTTGATGCCTTCAGCTGCCAAAGTCTTGGCGCCGGCAACAGCCCACTGAACTTCAGAACCGGTTGCCATGATGATTACGTCTGGAGTGCCTTCGCAATCAACCAAAACGTAAGCGCCGTGCTTCACGCCTTCGCGAGCCTTCTCAGCAGTCTCAGCGAGGGTTGGAACGCCCTGACGGGTCAAAATCATGGCGGTTGGGTAGCTGTTCTTCTTCTCGAAGAAGTAACGATAAGCTTCAGCAGTCTCGTACTCGTCTGCAGGGCGCACAACCTCAAGCTGAGGAATAGCGCGGAAAGCAGCCAAGTGTTCGATTGGCTGGTGAGTTGGACCATCTTCGCCCAAAGCTACGGAATCGTGAGTCCAAACGTAGAGGTTTGGAATCTCCATCAAAGCAGCCAAGCGAACTGCTGGGCGCTCGTAGTCAGAGAACTGGAAGAAGGTGCCGTTGAATGGGCGAGTGTCAGAACCAAGCAAAATACCATTGGTAATAGCACCCATTGCGAACTCGCGCACGCCGAAGTGAAGCTGACGGCCGTGCTCGGAAACGTTTGGCCAAGTGCGGGTTGCGTCTTCGGATGGACCGAAGGAGTCAGCGCCCTTAATGTTGGTGTTGTTGGAGCCGCCCAAATCAGCGGAACCGCCCCAAAGTTCTGGCATAACAGCAGCAATTGCGTTAAGAACTGCGCCGGAAGCTTTACGGGTAGCAACCTTAGAGCCAACTTCGAAGCCAGCAACCAAGTCGTCAATAGCCTTGTCGAAGCCTTCAGGAAGCTTGCCAGCCTTAATGCGCTCGTAAAGAGCAGCCTTATCTGGGTTGGCAGCAGCCCACTTTGCAAGAGCTTCATCCCAAGCCTTATGAGCAGCCAAGCCGCGCTCTGCAACCTTGCGAGCGTGAGCCAAAGCTTCTTCGTCGATTGGGAACGAAACTTCTGGGTCGAAACCGCAAAGTTCCTTCAAGCCTTTCACAGCTTCTTCGCCAAGCTTGGATCCGTGTGAAGCTTCGTTGTTAGTCTTGCCTGGTGTTGGCCAAGCAATCAAAGTATTAACCTTAATGAAGTGAGGCTTATCGGTAACTTCCTGAGCCTTTTCAATAGCTGCAGCCAAAGCCTGAACGTCTTCCTTGTAGGAGCCGTCTGGCTGGATGAAGCTAACTTCATCAGTGTACCAACCGTATGCACGGTAACGAGCAAGAATATCTTCAGAGAAGGTGAGCTTTGTATCTCCTTCAATCTGAATGTGGTTTGCATCGAAAATAACAGTTAAGTTACCGAGCTTTTGGTTTCCAGCTAAGGAAGCAGCTTCAGAAGAAACACCTTCCTCAACATCGCCTTCGCCGCAAATAACCCAAACTTTGTGATCAAATGGGGAAGTGCCTGCTGGAGCTTGTGGATCAAGAAGTCCGCGCTCAAAGCGTTGACCATAAGCAAAGCCAACAGCAGAAGCAAGACCTTGTCCAAGAGGACCAGTAGTCATTTCAATTCCTGGAGTTAAACCATATTCTGGGTGACCTGGAGTACGTGTGTCTGCACCGCCACGGAAATACTTGAGATCATCAAGAGTTAAGCCGTATCCAGAGAAGAACAATTGCACGTATTGCGTAAGTGAAGCGTGACCACCAGAAAGAATAAAACGATCGCGTCCGGCCCACTTTGGGTCAGCTGGATCATGCTTAATGAAATGCTGGTACAAGGTGTACGCAATTGGTGCTAATGAAACAGGGGAGCCAGGATGTCCATGTCCTGCTCGCTCAACAGCATCAGCCGAGAGAACCTTCGCCATTTTTACGGCGCGCTCGTCTAATGCAGACCAGTTGAAATCGGTCATGTGATCTACTTTCCTTCCAATAATTCGGGTTTTTAAGCACAGCTCACGCTGGCTTTTTACCCTCACATTGCGATTTCATCCTATCTTTTGCATCAGACTAAAGGTTATAAAGTGTGTCAAGAAATATTTCTTACGATTGCTTTTAATGATTATAATCTGATTATAATTTGGTTATAATCTATTGGAATTTATTTACTCTATTAACTTACAGTTAGTGACTGTAAATAGTAGTATTTTTTGCTAACATAATAAAAACGAAGTTATATTACCTAATTGAATATGAGAGGAAAGTCAATGCAATCACGACGCATGATGGTACTTCGAGCGGTCGTTGAAGATTATATTCGTTCTCAAGAGCCTGTTGGTTCTGCATCTTTGACTAAGAATCATCATTTAGGTGTTAGTTCTGCAACTATTCGCAACGATATGTCTGCTTTAGAGGAAGAAGGATATTTAGTTCAGCCTCATACATCTGCAGGTAGAATTCCTACTGAAAAAGGATATAGATATTTTGTTGACGGTTTGGCTTCGATTATCCCTCTTTCTGAAGCTCAGCGTAGAGGTATTCGCAACTTTTTAAGTGGATCTGTAAGCTTGCAAGATACTTTACATCGTTCAGCTCGTTTACTAGCAAGTATTACTGGTCAGATTGCTTTAGTAGCATCTCCATCTTTATCTAAATCTCGAGTTCGGCATATTGAATTAGTGCAAGTTTCGGAATCAACTTTATTAGCTGTTATTATCACAGATACCGGCAGTGTTGCACAACATATGTTGCCTATTGGAAATATTCATGTTGACGATTTTTCATCTTTAACAACTGTCATCAATAATAAGTGTGTTAATGCTCCTTTTGATTTAGCTGCACGCTATGTAAGAGATTTGTCTTTACATATTGACGATTCTAATATGCGAATTGTTATTTCAAGTTTGGCTGCAGCAATAGATGATATGTACGCTGGAGAGCATGCTCATGATTTGTATGTTGCTGGAGCTTCTCAACTAGCACATAAACATCATGCTAATGATTTTGCACAATTATTTGATGCTCTAGAAGAACAAGCTGTAATCATGCGTTTGATGACTTCTTTGAGCGAAGAAGCTAGTGATTGCGTAAACGGAGTAAGTGTTGCTATTGGATCTGAAACTCATACTCCTGAGTTATTGAACGCTTCTGTTGTAACTAGCGGATATGGATATGATTCGTCTATTGAGTGCGATGAAAGTGAATCTTCTTTATATAACGAAGATAATATTAAAGATAGTAGTAATGAAGATGTGACTTCTTCATCATCAACTTATAGGTCTAAAACTTCTAATAGATTTAATGAATCTAATGAATCTAAAGTGTTAAGCTGTGATTACTTAGTTAAGAAAGAGAATACAAAAAATTGCATTGATAATATTTGTATTAGCACATTAAAAAGTTCAGATGATTATAAGAAATCTTCTAATAATAAAGATATTAGTGATAATTCGCTTAATAACACTTCTCATACGAATGTTCCAGTTGCTTTTATAGGATCAATTGGGCCGCAACACATGGATTATGCTGTTACAATGTCTGCTGTTAGAGCAGTTGCGCGTTATCTTAATACTTTCATATCTCATAATAGCTGAAAAATAATATGCTATATTTGAACTTCATTTGAGTTACTAAAACTGAAAAATAATAAAATAAAGTAGTAGGATTCGCTAATCAAATATAATTAAATATAATCTTAAAACTAATAAAAATATAATGTTAAAACTAATAAAATTGATGTAAAAACTGGTGAAACTTCAAGCAAAGCTGATGAAAACTTCAATAAAACTACAAGAAAAACTAAAATATTGCTGAAAGAATTTACATCAGTTAAAGATTTCTATGCTAATGTTGACTTTGCCTAATGCCACAATAAGATGACGTTGGAAGTTAGAATAAGTTTCATTGCGTGTTTTCGATGAAATAAATGAGGGATTATAGTGACTGATTATTACGAGATTTTAGGCGTTGATCGTAATGCAAGTGATGATGATATTCGTAAAGCTTATAGGAAGATGAGTCGTAAGTATCATCCTGATCTTGCAGGTGCAGAATTTGAAGATAAGTTTAAGGAAGTAAATAACGCTTACGAAGTTTTGTCAAATCCTGAAAAACGTCGAATGTACGATATGGGTGTTGATCCTAATAATCCATCTTCAGGTTCTTCTGCTGGTAATCCATTTGATATGGATATGGGTAGCGTTTTCTCGCAATTCTTTGGTGGAACTACTAGCTCACCAATTTCGAGAGTTCAAAGAGGTTCTGATTCGTTAGCAGAAGCTAATATCGACTTAAAGACTGCAGTTTTCGGTGGAACTGTAAAGATTAAAGTATCCACTTTTGGATTATGTAAAGATTGCAATGGAAATGGCTCTAGCGATGGAAATTCTCCTGTTACATGCCCACAATGTCATGGAACTGGTTCAACTCAAAAAGTTATTCATACTTTGTTAGGTCAAATGATGACTTCTATGCCTTGTGGAATGTGTGAAGGTCATGGAACTATTATTAAAAACGTTTGTTCTCAATGCCGTGGAACTGGTCGCGTTCGCACTGTTCGTGAAGTTGGAGTAAATATTCCAGCTGGAATTAACAATCAATCTAGACTTCGTTTAGCATCTCAAGGCGAAGTAGGCGAGTGTGGCGGACCTGCAGGAGATTTGTATATTGATGTTTTAATCCGAAATGATAAACAATTTACTAGAGAAGGTGATGATTTACATTGCTGGATTGAAGTTCCTATGAGCTGGGCTGTATTAGGACACAATACAACAATTCACACTTTTGACGGAGATAAAGAAGTTGCTATTCCTCAAGGCTGCCAAAATGAGGATGTTATTACTTTACAAGGCTTAGGATCTAGAATAATGCGTTCTGAAAATAAAGAACGTGGCAATTTACTTGTTCATGTAAACGTTAATATTCCTACTAAATTGAGTTCTAAAGAACGTGAGCTAATTGAGCAATTTGCAAAGATTCACGATTTAGAAGTTAAAGGTATAAAGCAAACTTCAGTAAAAGAGAATTTAAATCGTAAAGGTTTCTTTAGTAAGCTTAAAGATGCTTTTATAGATTAGCTTTAGCTAGTTTATATTGGTTTTATATTAGTTTTAGTTAGTTTTAGTTGGTTTTTCAATGGAGTGTTTATGGTATTACCATTGTTATTCGCTGGTACTCCTGAAGTTGCAGTGCCATCTCTTCGCTTATTAGCTGAAGATCATGAACATTTTGATGTGCGCGCTGTTCTTACGCGCCCTGATGCGCCAACTGGACGAGGAAGAAAATTAGTACAAAGTCCTGTAAAACAGGCAGCTTTAGAATTAGGTTTACCTGTATGGCAATCAGATCCTAGTGAAGAAGAGCTATTTATTAAGCAATTAAAGGATTCCGGTATTAAAGCTGCTGCAGTAGTAGCATATGGAAAGATTTTACGTGAACCTGTATTAAATGCTTTGCCTTTAGGATGGTATAATCTTCATTTTTCACTTTTGCCTCAATGGCGTGGAGCTGCACCTGTTCAAAGATCCATTTGGGCTGGAGATGATGTTACTGGAGCGACAGTATTTCGTATTACTAAAGGTATGGATTCTGGTCCTATTCTTTCTCAATACACTACTGAAATCAGATCTCATGAAACTTCTGGAGATTTGTTAAAACGACTAAGTTTAGATTGCGCTCCTTTGCTTTGTGCTTCTCTTAAAGGAGTTGAATCTGGAACTATTATTCCAATAGAGCAAGCTTTAGGATCGTATGAAGTAGCTCAAAAAATCACAGTTGAAGATGCCCATATTCGTTTTGATATTCCAGCTTTTGCTCTCGATCGTCAAATTCGTGCTTGCACTCCAAATCCTGGTGCTTGGTGTAATTTAGTTGATCCAACACATAATGAATCAGAATTAAAGTTGCATATTATTAAGTGTGCTTTAGCTGATAACAATGATTTACAAAAAAGGGGAGTTGTAAATCTTTTACCTGGAAGATTATTTATAGATAAGCATCATGTTTGGGTTGGTACTTCTAATGGAGTTTTAGAGTTGCTAGAAGTAAAAGCACAAGGGAAAAAGTCTATGAACGCTGCAGATTGGGCTAGAGGAGCGCATTTAAGCGATCAAGCACATTGTGAATAATAAGCTATATTTTTTTGCTAATAAACTTCAAAACTTCACGTAGATCTCGCTTATCTATGATGTTTGGAATTTTGTTTTTAACTATTTCTTTAGCACAAAATGCGATTCCTGTTCCTGCACAAGTTAGCATTTTAATATCGTTAGCGCCATCTCCAATTGCAACAGTGTTTTCTATGCTTATGTTATTTTCATAAGCCCATTTTTTCAGCATATAAGATTTATAATCTTTGTTTACGATTTGCCCCACCACGCGTCCACTTAATTTCCCATTTACAATTTCTAAATGATTTGCTGCCCAAAAGTCTATAGAAATAGAAGATAATATATCATCTATAACTTCATGAAATCCACCAGAAACAGCTCCAATTTTCCATCCATATGAATGAAGAATCTCAATCAATTCTTTAGCTCCATAAGTTACATGTATTTTTTCGCGTATTTTAGTTAATATTGATGAATCTGTATCTTTAAGCATTGAAACTCTTTTAACTAGTGAAGTATTAAAATCGATTTCTCCTTGCATAGCTTTATGTGTTATATCTTCTACTTCTTTTGCTACTCCAGACTCTTGCGCAAGCAAATCAATTACTTCTTCGTCAATAAGAGTTGCATCAACGTCCATAACTAAAAGCCCGTGTCTAAAAGCTTGAGTTTGGCACTTTTTATATTCATCCATATCTGATACTGTATATATGATGTACAACAAATCAAATAAGAATCTTTGATTGTTATATGTTTATTCTTATGAGTTTTATGAATGGATGTAAGTCTTACTTGTAGTAAAACTTAGTTTTATATGTTTTATATGTTTTTATTGTGATAATTGTGAAATTTTATTGGAGTGTTTGAAATATAATGTGTATACGCTTTGTAACATGCTAAAACTTGAGTAAAATAGATGCAAGATTTTAAGAGAATATGTGGATACAGATGAGATACAGACGATAGAGAGGTGAGAATATGTCAGAAATAAATTTAAGAGAAGCAGCATTAGAAGTAGCTAGAATTTTAGAGGATGTTGGGAAACACGCTTATCAAGATCAATTAAGTCCTAGAGATATGAGCTCTTTAGCTCTTGGGGATCCAACGCAGTCATCATCAGAGTTTGGCGATAAACTTATTCGTTTTATTGAGAATCGTTTAACATACATTAACGCATTCCAAGGTTTTTGGCGCAATCGTCATGAGCATTGTAAGCCTGGGGAGCGCTTTTGGTGCGTTGGCAGTATTGATGGAGCAATCAATTTTAATAGAGATATGGCAGAGTGGACTCTTACTGTTTCTTTGTTTGAATTTAATGAAGAAAGCTCAGCTCAACCTGTTTTAGGTGTTGTTCACGCTCCTGCTCTAGGTCTTACATATTTAGCAGCTAAAGGTCAAGGTGCTATTCGAATACGTCGTACTCCTAATGGTGAAAAACGCGAAAAAATTACTCCTTCTACAACATCAACCTTACAAGGATCTGTTGTGTGTTACGGAATGTCGTATATTCCAGAAGAATCTAAGAGAGCTTTAGATGTTGTGTCTTCATTAGAAGGTGGACCTGCAGATATTAAACGTATAGGCCCTGCATCTCTTGATTTGTGTAAAGTTGCAGACGGTACATACGATGCATATTTCGAGCCGCATCTTCATTATTGGGATATTCCTGGTGTTTCTGCAGGTGCAGTTGTTGTAAAGGAAGCACAAGGAACTGTATGCCAATGGGATGGAAGTTCTATACATTGGCGTAGAGAAAATGATGTAGTTGCCTCTAATGGTTTAGTTATTAAAGAATTACAACAATACTTACATTAGAAAAAATTGAAGGGACATAGCAACACAGCGAAATGTCCCTTCAATATTTTTTATTTTACGCTTTTAGTGTAAAAGTGTGATTCAGGCAGTTACAGCCTTTTTCAACAAAGAACCAGCAGAGATACGCACACCGTAGGATGCAGGAATCTTGATGGTTTCACCGGTGCGTGGGTTACGACCAGTGCGCTCAGCGCGCTTTACACGCTCTGCAGAGAAAAGACCAGTAAGCTTCAAACCTTCGCCGGACTGCAAAGCCTCAACGAACACATCCTGGAATGCGTTGACGGCGGCTTCGGCCTGTGCCTTGGTCAAATTGGACTTCTGTGCGATCTTCGAAACGAGATCAGACTTGTTGTATGCCATGCAGCATCCTTTGTGTCAGGGGCCTTTCTCTTTCAAAGGCCACACTCATACTTGATATTAGTACATTTTCCCTACAAATGTAGCCATTTTTGATGATTTCTTAAACTTTTTTAATATTTTTTTCAAAAATGAGTCTTTAGTAAATAGCAAAACTATTATTTAGTGTTCTAAATTGCGTTTTTCTCTATATATTGCCAGTTTTACTAAGCCATCTCATAGACATAGCTCCTAAAGGTATTCTTAACCAATAAAACATCAATCTATAAAGAAGTGTTGCAGATAATGCAATTGTCGGCGGAACTCCAACTGATGTAAATGCGAATGTCAATGATGCTTCTACAGCTCCTAATCCTCCAGGAGTTGGTATAGCAGAGCCTGCAGCATTTGCAACTAAGAATAGCAATATTGTTTCTAAAGGATTTGCATAATAGTCGAAAGCAAGAAGTGAAATCCAATATCCTAATCCAACTGCTATAACTAATATGATTGCTCCAAAAATACTGATAAAAAGTTGTATCGGCTTAGAAATCATTTCTTTAATTTGCTGTCCATAAGCAAAAAGAATTGGTAAATAGCGCTTTGTTATTTTTTTACGAATAGGAGCAATTGCCATGCATATGCTTACAATCAATGTAACTAATCCAATTACTGTAATAAACATATGTGTTGGGATCATTCCTGAAAGTACATTTCTTCCAGTAAAAATACCGATTGCGAACATAACAAGCGTTGTCATAATAGCTTGGATCATCCAAGTTGCACTTGTAATAGCTGTAGCTGCAGTAGGAGAGTAGCCTTGCTTTTTTAGAAGTTGAAGATTTACAAACGCTGGTCCTACTCCAGCTGGCATAGAAACAGCTGTAAAACCTGATGCTACTTGTGAGCAGAATAAAACCCAAGCAGAAGGCTTAGCGTCATCCATGAATGAGCTTAATGTTATTGCTGAACCAATCCATGCTGCAATGCTACATAATAAGCATATTAAAACTAGTAGAGGGTTCGCCATTCTTATAGCTTTAACTAATTCTTGTAAATGTAATTGCGTGATTATAACTACACCAGCAATAATTGCTAAAACTATACTTACAAAGAATCGAATATTGAAACGAGAAAGACGGATTGCTGTTACATCTTCTTCGTTCACTTGCTCTATAACATTCGCGCTTATTTTATTATTTAATTCCTCAAGCATTTTCTTATTAACTGAAGGCAATGCTCTTGTAGATGCAGGTATAGCAGCTTTTTGCATAAAAGGCAGCAAATCAGCTAAAGTGTTACGTCCCCATGATTCAATTGCTGCTTGAATCGCATTATCTATGCCAATTAAAGCTGCAATAAGTGTTAATAATTGTACTTTATCTAAAGCAATATTGTTTTTATCACTAGCAACATCGCCATTATGCCATCCAGCTATAATTGGCGTTCCATCTTCTAATCTAGCTAAAGTTTCTGGAGTAATTCTCCTATGAGTAATACCTCTACTATTAGCAATATCAAGATATCTCATAAATCTAGCAGCATCATCAATAGTCATAGTATTAAGATTGCATGGGCTAGGAGTGTTATTAGAGTTAAAAACCATCATTGATGACTTTTCAAAATCTGTAACTCCATAAAAATTAGCTGTTGCTAATCTTAGATTTCTTAATGCAAGTAGCATTGAAAGATGATGATGAACTGTATGACGAGCTGAAGGGTCTCTTCTAACAGGAACGTCAATAAGTCTAATCCATTGCCAAAGCTGATTTATGTATCCTGGTAAGTGAACTTGATTGTCTAAAACAGAAATTACGTAACGATTGCCATGAATATCGGTCGCATCATACATACGAGAATTTTCTATTAAGTCGTCATCTAAACTAGAGCGAAGCATTCCAGAATGATCTGCTTGTTGGTTTCTTCTAGTTAATTGCACTAAATTATTGATTCCTATATTGCTTAAAGCGTCAACAATATCGTCACCCCAAGCACCTTTGCTTTTAGTTCCTTTAATAAATCTAACTAAAGTTCCAATAGTTCTGCCAATACACCATGATGCTAGTACTCCAGTTAAAGAATTCCATGATGTCATGATCAAAATAGGAGCAGTAACAATCAAAGTATTCCAAGATATTTTCAGTATTCTATTATCTCTTCTAGGACCACTTACAGTAAGGAAAGCTACTAGTACTGCATACATATCTGGCAATAATTCAAATACTTCTATACCTTGAGAATTAGAAATTGAAGTAAGGGATGCGAAAAGAGAAGGACTATTTAATTTTGCAAGCATATAAGAAATTGCCCATGAAATTAAATATGTTAAAAGCAAAGTGATAGTTGATATTGATATATCAACCCATCTTTTTGCTCTAATCATACTCGCAAGAACAACTGTGACGATTATAATAGTTAAACCTTGTTGCATAAGAGATGAAGGAACATCTGTTATAATCCACACAATAATTTTGCCAGCATTTCTAGCATCGTGCTCGACGCCTGCAGTAGTACCAGAAAGATACATTGCTGAAAGAATTACAACAAAGCTTAAAACCAATGACAAAATCGCATAAAGTAAATCTGCTAGATTTCTCACTCTACTAGGCTGAGTGTCATTGATAACAACATCTGTATGTGAAACTACTTGCGTTTGCATTTGAACGTACCATCAATTGTATGCGTGTTTAATGTTATTCTGCTCAAATTAGAACAGGAATGCATAGCGTGCTATTGTATAACACACTATGCATAGTTTACATGATTCTTAATAATATTCCTTATTCAAGAAAATCAACTAATTTTGAAGCCAATCCTGTATAAGTTTCTGGCTTTAAAGAAGTTAAACGTTTAGATGTTTCAGAATCAAAGTTTCTAGAAGAAATGAAGGATTCAACGTCTTCTTGGTTAATCTTGTTTCCTCGCATTAGTTCTTTAACTTGTTCATAAGGGCGTTCCATACCCTCAACTCCAGCAATCTCTTCAGCTCGCATAGCAGTTTGTATTGGTTCGCCTAAAACTTCCCAATTGTTATTCAATTCTTGTTTCATAAAATCACTATTAGGATGAATTGATTGTAATCCTCCAAATAGATTGTTAAGAGCAAGTATTGCATATCCAAACGCTGAACCAATATTTCTTTGCGTTGTTGAATCTGTTAAATCTCTTTGCCATCTGCTCTCAGTAAGAGTTGCACAAAGAGTGTCGAGTAAGGAGCAAGAAATTTCGAGATTTGCTTCAGCATTCTCAAAACGAATAGGATTTACTTTATGAGGCATAGTAGAAGATCCTGTTGCGCCTTTAACTGGAACTTGTACAAATACTCCTCTAGAAATGTACATCCATATATCAACAGCAAGATTATGTAAAATATGGTTGATGTGGCTAACAGTGCTATATAATTCAGCTTGCCAATCGTGACTTTCTATTTGCGTAGTTAAAGGATTGAAATCAAGATTCATGCGATTTGTTACAAATTCTTTTGAAACGCTAATCCAATCGACTTCCGGAAATGCTACTACATGCGCTCCAAAAGTTCCAGTAGCACCATTTATTTTCCCAAGATAATCTTGATTATCTAAATGCTTTTGCTGTCTTTGCAAGCGATAAGCATATACAGCAAGTTCTTTTCCTAAAGTAGTTGGAGTTGCAGGCTGACCATGAGTAAGCGAAAGGAGAGGCATATCGCGATATTCTCGTGCTTTTTTAACTAGATAATCCACTATTTGGTCTAATTGCTTTCTATAAACATTTTTCACAGCGTTTTTTACGCATCGAGCAATAGAAAGATTATTTATATCTTCACTTGTGCAAGCAAAATGAACAAGAGTTTTAAGCGAAGAAAGTTGAGTTTTATGATTTAACTTTTCTTCTGCTTCGTCTAAAGCGTCATCAATGTAGTATTCAACAGCTTTTACATCGTGATGAGTAATAGCTTCATGAGCTGCATGACGTGCAATTCCTTCTTTATCAAAATTTTCTGGAATAGAACGCAAATATTCACATTCTTCATCGCTTAAACGTTCAACGCCCTTAACAATTGGCATAAAGTTATTTTCTTTATAACCATTTGCTAAAAGAATCATCCATTCTACTTCCACTCTCATACGTTCGCGATTTAATGCAGGTTCGCTTAAGTATTCAACTAGAGGAGAAGTTTGTGTATGATAGCGTCCATCAAGTGGAGTAAGAGCAATAGAGGGAGAAATATCAGTAAGCTTCATAGTTTTACCTTACATCAAACTAGGAATTAGACTAACAAGTTTTAGTTTGCTATAAGTTAAATCTCTGCCTAAACTAATTGGGAAGTATACACTGTAAATAAAACTATAGGTTAATTACAGATGATTATTTGTTCATAACGCCTTGCCATAGTGTTGTACTTTCTAATTTTCCATCAACAATATTCTTGAAATGATTCTCTTGATTTAGAATTGCGCTAGATCCTAGTGTTGAAGCATCTTCATATGCAGCTTGGTGATAATGTAAATCATGTGTTAAAGTTCCTTTTTCGTCAATTCCTTTAACTGTTACACCTGAAATATCATACTTTTCATTATTTTCATTATTTTCCTTAGATTTTTTAGAATTCTTAATATTTTTTCTATCAAAGTGTGTCGCTTTTGCGCGAATCGTTACCCAATTACTTCTTGAGGGATTTGATTTGCCGTCAAGATTTGCTACAAGTTCATCTTCCATTTCTATGCTTGTTACCCAAGTTTTTTCTGGAATATTATGATTAGCTATAGGAGATCCTGCTGTTACAACATGTTGAATATTGTATTCTTTAGAGTAATCGCTAGCTATTGCTGCAGCAACAATCCCACCTTGTGAATGACCTATAAGCGCAACAGGATCATTTTTTTGAATTCCAGCTTTCTTCATTGCATTTATTACCATGCGAGCGCTATCTGCTTTTACTCTATCTGACTTATATGCGCTCATAACTTCTGCGTTTTGTTCCCATCCGAAAGGGGAATGAGGCTTACCATCTGTTCCAGGTATTGTAACTAACCACGATTTAGATCCATCTTTCTTTTTGAAACATTGTATAGCTATTGTTGCAGCTTCACTATTAGCAAGTGGAGGATGAACTCCAATATTTCCGCTGCTTAATTCTGTAATATTTGTTAAAGCTTCTTTAATGCTTTGTCCATTTTTTGGCAATATTGTTTTAGATTTATTTGGAATATTTATTTTGCTAACTGTTAATTTATTCCCTTGAGAATAATTGTTTATGCGAGAAGTTATTGAGCTTAATCCAGCAGAAACTTCAGATAAAGAAGATCTTGAAAAATTATTGAAAATAATACTTTTATCTTGTTTGCCATTATTGAATAATAATTTAGCTTTTTTCATAAAATTCAAGCCATGAATTGCAAATCCAGTAATAGGGTTAATAAGAATATTATTTGATATTCCCCTTATAAAACCTTGTTGCAAAGGAGCAGTTGCATTAGACCATTTAGCAAAATTAGTCATACTGTTGTTTTTGTCTGAATTTAACGAAATTCCAGCAGAAATTAGCATTGGTATAGATAGAGAAGGAATTAAAGTAAAGCATAAATATACTGTATTGTCGAAAAAATTACGTGTTGATAATTCTGCATTAGAATATAAACTATTTGCTCTAGCGATAAGCTCGCTTAAATCTAATAATTTTTCTGAAATAAGTTTACATTCTTGTGAATTGATTCTACATTCTTCATAGCTAAGTGAAGTATTTATAGAATCGCTTATATTGCAAAATGGACCATCGCAGGAATTTTTAGCTAAAGTTATGCTCATAATTCTCATATAAGCTTGAAGCCAATTTTCACTTAGATAATTAAAATCATATGAAAGATTTTTCAATTGATTAGAGCAATATAAGTATTCTTGTTCTTTAGAAGCAGATAATGCTTTTCCACCTATTATTGTTGATTGAACTTTCCAAGGCATCATGCACCTCCATAAGTATATGAAATTGAGCATGCTTTATTTGCTAAATTTTGCAAGTCATTTTTATATAGAGTTGCAGCTTTACCAGTCCAATCGCTTAATTCATACGAACGAACAAGTGCGAGTAAATCCATTGCACTGTAATACGTATTGCGTTTAAGCCACGCGAATTCATCATAATTATCGTTAAACATATTTGTTATTACACACAAAATATGTTTAAAAGTCACGTATTTTTAATGAATGTGGTTAGAAGTTGATAATGCGTATTCAAAAATTACCAAGGCTTATTGTTCGAATCATTTTGCGTTTTAGAATTATGAACAGTTTTATCACTGTCATATTGATGCTCTGAGTGATTATTGTTATTTAGAAGATTTTCAATTTTTTGCTTTTGATCATTACTAAGTTGAGTATTATTTCCATCAGTATTATTTTCTGAATTAGAATCTTTTTTGTTATTTTCGGTAATATTACTAGAATTATTAGAATTGCTAGATGAATTTTTATTGGAATTGTTTGGTTTGTTCATGGAATTTTCTTTAACAATTAGTTTTTCTAATTTTTTAGTAAAATCGCGAGATAATTTTGCGTTGATTTCAATTTTTTTCTTAATATTAGGTAATAAAAATGCATTATTTGAGTAAGCGTCTTCAAATTGAGAATCTGTTTGTTGTTGTTGAGTATGCAAAATATGTATATCTGCATCACTTTTACTATAAGATTTAGCATTGCTGATTAACTTATCAGTAGCTTCATTATATGAAACTTCAGAATGAATATTTAAAATCGTTAAGTAAAGTAATACCAGAGAAAAAATTGTAAGAAGAATTGCAAATATTTGTGTAAGAATACGGAAAATAGAAGTGTGAATTTTAACTTTCGTTGATTTTTTATTCTCTATTGTTTTCATAACAACTTACCTGACGTTAAAACCCATACTGCTAGTTCATATAACATTACTAAAGATAGCATTAAAGCAAAAGGCCATACTATAGGTTCTGGTCTTAAACGCGCTTTAAATGTTTTATTATCTCTCCATTTTTTAGACATAATATTTTTAGCTTCACTTCCGATGCGATCTTCATATTTTGCATGTATAAAAGATCCGCTTAACTCGTCAGCGATATTTTTCATATTTTTATCGTCTGCCTTTGAA
This sequence comes from uncultured Gardnerella sp., assembly GCF_947280595.1. Taxonomy (NCBI): domain Bacteria; kingdom Bacillati; phylum Actinomycetota; class Actinomycetes; order Bifidobacteriales; family Bifidobacteriaceae; genus Gardnerella; species uncultured Gardnerella sp. Next base: position 68,805 of record NZ_CAMYOS010000001.1, read on the forward strand.
ATTCCAGGTTTACCTGTTGAAGGATCAATAACCCAAGAATTTGAATTTTCATTTTTATCTTCATCGTCTTGTGAATTTGCATTTTTATCTTCATCGTTATTTTCATCGCTATCTAAAGCATTTTTAGATAAAGGTATTTTTCCGCCTTCTTTAGATCCTACTGTAATAACAAATGCATTGTTAATATAAGCTCTTAGAGAAGAAAATGTACGCCGTTTGCGATTAGTTGTTTCTTCTCCATCGCTAATTAAGTACAAAACGTTAATATCTTCAGGATGTGAATCATGTATTGCTTTTGAAACTAGTAAAGTTTGATCAATTGGAGCATCTAGACTTGTTCCTGACGAAATTCCAGTCGGTTCTGTTTGAATAGTATTAGCCCAATTTTCTATTGCATTAGCATCCGGAGTTAACGGAACGTCAATAGATGTTGAAGTACCAAATCGTATTCCAGTAAAGCTTGCGTTATTATAGGATTTTGTGACATCGTTTATTATTAGTTTTGCAGCGCGAATTCTTTCTATGTTTTTGCTACTTGCATAATTTGCATCTTTCACTTTCATAGATCCTGTTACGTCTAGAACGAATATTACGTTCGTAGCGCTTATAGAACGATGTGTAGTGTTTCGCATGATGCAAGGGCATAATATGCATATTGATATTAAGATGCACATTATTAGCCTTCTTATGCTCATTGATATTGTTTCATCTGTTACTTCTTTGCTAATCGATTGATTAGAGGATAAAATGCTATCAATTGATTTTTCATTTGTTTGCTCTGTTTTCGACTTATCAGATTTTTTAATTAACTTTTTTTCAGATAATTTTTTTATAAAAAACTTAAACTCTTTAAAAGCAAAAGCTATTATTACTAAAATCAAAACAGTTGCAAAAATCCATCCAAAAACAGGCTTAAGTATTATTTGACCTTCTGAAAAATTGTTGTATTCATATGATGAAAAAGTTATTTTAGCGAAAATATTATCAAATGCATCAAAGTATATTAGTTTCATCTCTTCATTCTCCAAGCTATTGTAAGCCATGAAATAAAGCATATTATCAATAGCAAAATCCATATGTCTGGATCATCGCTTAAAGCAGATTGCGTATTATTTCTCGTAAGTGTTCCTCGAGATTGCTCAATTTTTCTAACAAGAGTTAATACTGAATCATTATTTCTAGTTAGGAATGTTCCTCCATGATTTTCAATAAGATTTTTCATTTGCAAAGTACTATCGTTATTTTCGTTTTCTTTAGCACCTGAATACAGTCCATCAACACTAATATGAGCTTGTTTAGTTAAATCTAATGCTTGTTCCAAAGTATAAGCAGGTTTTCCAGAAACAACGTTATCGGTTGCTAAAACAATAGAAGCATTCCTGCGTAATCTATTTGCTTTTTGTTTTCCATTATTTGAACTTCCATAAATAAATCCAGGAATCATAGCAGCACAGCTTACTAATCCATCGCCTATTAAAGAAGTAGCTTCTTTGCGATTTTGAGTTCCTTCAAGCCAATCAGATATTTGCTGATATTGTCGCTGTTGCATTTTATCTATGCTACTTTGTGTTTGCACTCCATTAAGAAGTTTAGATGCGTATGAAAGTTGTTTTTTAACAAGAGAATAATCGTCAGTTAAAGGGAACACAGTTCTAGATGTTGAGTTAAAAATACTCAATCCTATTCTTTCGCCTTGGAAATGTTGGACAAAAGTTAAATACGATTGCAATACTTCTTGATCGTATGGTAATGCAGATCCAGAAACATCTAAACACAACACAATATCCCTAGTGCTAGCTTGTTCTTTAGCATCATAAATTTTTGAAGGTCTTGCAATTAAAAATGTAGCTATAATAAATGAAAAAATTAATAATATTGTAGAAATTCTTTTTAGAATAATCCACTTTCTTAAAGCTCTACTTGTTATAGTTCCTTGCAAATCGTTGTCAAGATTAAAAGTGTATAGAGCGTTGTTATTTCTGATGCTACTGTTGCTTTCACTGTTTTCAAGTTTTTTTAACAAATCATTATCTGCTTTAAGCATCAATGATTCCCAAGATTTCTTGCGATTTTTTTGCAAAACTAAGTTAATAAGTAGAACGCATGAAATAGTTAATATGCATAAGAGCAGGCCAAGTACTATAACAATTGGCCATTTCAGTTTCCATTGGAATAATATTTCCCAGCTTCCATTCATAAATTTCAGCCCCTTATGATTTAACTTTTGTGTAAGTCTTTTCGCAAATACGCTATTTTAAATTCTTATTTTTTGTTTTTGCTCTTGCTTTTGCTGTTTCTTCTGCTTTTTCTTTTGCTGTTTCTATCGTTACTAGACCAACTTTCAAGTAGTATAAGAACCCAATGAGCTGCTTGTTCAACGCTTGTTTGTTGAGCTTGATTATTTATATTCCTATCTGCAAATTCGCATGGATAAAGAGCTGTAATAGTTTGACGTAATTTATCTGCACCAATTTTATTATTCCACTTATTACGTAAAGAACTTAATTCTTTTAGAGTAAATGTAGTTATATCTTTACCAGCTAGCAAAGATACGTATTTTCTTGCTATTGATGCGAGTTTCGCACAAGCTTCGTCATGAGAAATAAGGTTATTGTTATAGTCATCAACAATAGAATCTATACTTTTTCTCCATTGACTTTTATTAGAGTCGACTTTATGAGATGGTAAGGAAGAATCGACTAATTTTGCAAATTTTTTAGTTCTAAAAGATAAATAAAATATGCAAATTGAAAAACAAATTGTAATTGCAATAATACAAATAACTATTGCGTAGAGCATATGATTATCAAGATGTGGCTGAATATTGGATAAATTCATTGCAACACCTTTCTAGACATAGTTTTAAATGCATCACGAAGCATAGATTCGCTTGAATCAGCGTGAATGATGCTAGCGCTCATATTTGTGATTGTTTCATCAAGAAGATTTAGTGTAGAAGAACGTCTTGAATCAATTTCTTTTTTGATCGTGTCTTCCATTAGAAAAGCTGGTATTTGTCGTAAAGTAATACCGTCAAAAATCTGTGATTTCAAAGAAGAGTCGCAAGAATTTATAGTGTTAATAGATACAACGATTAGCTTGTGCTTAAAAATGATTTCTTGCAACTCATCCAATTTAGAAGAAGAAAACATTTCGCTATTTGCAATAAGAACTATAAGATCGTTTTTAGATTGAATATTTCTTATAAAATCCAATATTGAATCAATATTTTTACTGTTACAACGAAACTTTAACAATGATGTATCAATAATTCGTTCGCAATCTGGCATATTTGACACTTCAGGCATTTGTTTTACGCAATCGCCATCAGCCATAACTAATTTTACTGTATCATTACGTTTCATGCTTAATGAAGCGAATAAGCATATTGCATTAGCTGCGACTTCATATGCGTATTCTCCAGATTTACAGGAAGAGTTCATCGAGATACTTGCATCGCAAATAATCCACGTAGAAGATGCAATCAAACGCTCGCGTGCGCAAACCATAGGTTGACCAACTCTAGCGCTTGCAGACCAATTCATCATACGAGCTTCATCGCCAGGCTGCCATTGATGAATATCGACAATATCACCATTTCCATAGCGTGCTCTGGATGAATGCTCGCCTTCTAATAATCCTAATGTTGTGCGAGCAGATGGGAGAGTCATCTTATAATCAAGAATCTCTATTTTTTTGCGAACAAGACGAGATTTCTTAGATAAATAAATACGATTGTTATTTTGTTTTACGCTAATCAAAGGCATAGTATTTCTGATTTTGGGATCGTTATTCGCATTACGATTCACAAATGAATCGATCATGGTACAGGAACCGTTTCAACAATCGCATCAATGATTTGATCGCTCGTAATAGAATTAGCTAAAGCTTCAAAAGTTAGAAGAATGCGATGACGTAAAACTTCATGAGCAAACTTTTTAACATCTTCAGGTATGACGTAATCTCGACCAGAAATAAGAGCGTGAGCTTGAGCAATACGAACCAATGCAATAGACGCACGAGGGCTTGCTCCGATTCTAACTAGTGAAGGAAGTGTTGATAATGGGTTTGAGCCAGCTCCTCGAGTAGTTGCAACTAAATCAACAACGTATTGCATTATTGATTTAGAAACATGAATACGCCTTGAAGATGAACGTAAGAATAATACGTCATTTAAGCTTATTTGTTGCTTCTTTAGCGATTCTACATTTATGACATCAGATCCACGATCGCTAAGCATATCTAACATCTTAATTTCTTCATCGAAAGTAGGATAAGTTAAGATTGACTTCATCATAAAGCGATCCATTTGCGCTTCAGGAAGATTAAAAGTTCCTTCTTCTTCAATAGGATTTTGTGTAGCTATGACCATAAACGGATTTGGTAGCGCAATTCGTTCTCCTCCAATTGTTGTTGCGTTTTCTGCCATAGCTTCAAGAAGAGCTGATTGAGTTTTAGCGTTAGAACGATTTATTTCATCTAATAAAACAACATTTGCATGTATAGGACCAATTTGAGTAGTAAAACGTTTAGTTGAAAAGTCAAAAACTTGAGTTCCTACTAAATCAGATGGCATTAAATCTGGAGTGCATTGTACTCTTCGAAAAGTTCCAGACATAGCAGTTGCAAGAGTTTGTGCAGCAGTCGTTTTTGCTAATCCAGGTACAGATTCTATAAGAATATGTCCGCCTGCTATAAGCGTTAAAATCAAAGATTCACGAAGAGAATCTTGTCCAACAAGTGTATTCTTAAAGCGAGAGCGCAAAACATTCACAATTTGCTGTGATCTTCTAAGATCTTCTATAGTAACGCCAGATTTTATTGTGGACTTTACATCTGTATTAGATATTTTTATATCATCGCCATTGTTTACATTTAGTGGCGATATTTTTTTACGTGGTTCTGGTGGGAATAATGCCATAATTTCTATGATAACTTATGACATATATGTGTTCTGTATTTTCTGTATGTTACGCATCTTCTGTATGTTCTGTATTTTATATGTTATTTGTGTAAATTTAAATTTTATCTATTTTTGTCAATATTTTCGTCATTCTTCTTACGTTAAAGACCAATCAATAGGAGTTGCGCCAATAGCCATCAATGCTTCATTAGTTCTTGAAAATGGATGCGATCCGAAAAATCCTCGCGATGCAGAAAGAGGACTTGGATGCGCAGATTCAATCAGAGTTGCATGAGTAAGTAGTGGAGCAAGGCTTTGAGCGTTTCTTCCCCATAATATTGCAACCAAAGGTAAATAATTACCGTTTTCGTCAACTCTATTATTTAGAACTTTAACAGCTTCCTCTGTAATTTCTTCCCATCCTTTTCCTTGATGACTATTAGGTAAACCTGCTTCAACAGTAAGACATCTGTTAAGAAGCATGACGCCTTGTTTAGTCCAAGGAGTCAAATCTCCATTTGTAGGCATTGGAACATGAACATCATTAACTAATTCCTTATAAATATTTATTAAACTTTTAGGTAACGGATGCACATTTTTTTCTGTACTAAAACTCAATCCAACAGGATGACCTGGAGTAGGGTATGGGTCTTGACCTACTATAAGAACTTTTATGCTATTAAGAGGAATAGTAAATGCTCGCAAAATATTATGCGCATCTGGAAGAATATGATGTCCTTGTCTAATTTGCGCTCGCAAAAAATCACCCATAGCGCGAATGCATGGCTCTTTTGATTTCATGCTTAAAGCCCAGTTAGTTTCCATAAGTTCGTCTAAAGGTTTTATTTTTGTAACACTCATACGAACACTCTATGACAAAATTGTCAAAACGCTAAATATTCTACTTAAAATTCTTTATTAAATTTATTTGGGAGCGCCATTATGTAATATAGGTTCATATTGTTGTGAATATATTTCTTGGAGGGATGCCATTATGGCACGAAAAAGCCAGAATTACGCGTCATACACACCAGATGCTTTTGATGAGCCACCAGAAGGTCCTGTAGGAGTACATCGCGGTAATCGCGCTTGGTATGCAGTCTTGTTCCCTTACTTCTTGGTACTTGTTATCGCTGTTGTATTTGGCTTAGGTGTGTGGGCATCTGTTTCAGGAAATCTTTCTCATATGATCTCATCTTTTGATTCAAGTCAAACACATACATCTGCAAGTAAGAATACTACTGATACTTCAAACAAGAGTAATAGTGATTCTGCAAGTAAAGATGATAGTGATGATGATTTTGGCGCAGGTAATTCTTCTACAGATAAAGATTCAAAGGATTCAAAAGATTCTAAAGATAGTAAGTCTTCTTCAGATTCTAAAGACGGTAAGAATGATTCTAACTCGTCAAATGATTCTGCACCTCAAGCATCTGTAAACAAGAATGTAGCTGTAAAAGTTGTTAATGCAACAAAAATAAATGGATATGCAGCATCTAATGCGTCTAAGCTCAAGCAAGCAGGATATGCAAATGTGACTTCATCAAATCCTTCTGGAAGTGTTCCAAGTAACTCTGTTGTTTGGTATAAAAACGATGAAGATAAAGCTAGTGCAGAAGATATTGCAAAGATTTTAGGAATTAGTTCTGTAGAATCAGAGCAAGGTATTAAATCTCCTATAGTTGTTGTTCTTTGCAAATAATTTTAACGTGCGCATTTTTGTGTGCATATTTTTAGAGTAGTTATTTTTAAGTATTGAGCGTCGAATAAAATCGGCGCTCAAATTATTTGTAATGTAAAAAATAATTTTATTACTTTTAAAAATTGCCAAGAAATGTAATTTATTGGAAGAATCGCCTAAATAAGTGTATTTATGAAGAATTTTTTCATAAAAGTTGGCACTCATGCCTCGAGAGTGCTAATCTTCAGATTAGCACTTAAAGGTTGTGAGTGATAACTAACAGCTGACGATTAGATATCCCACGCTATAAGTGAGTATTCAATAGTAAAGATCTGGAGGAATTATGGCAAAGATTATTGCCTACCAAGAAGACGCCCGTCAAGGTATGCTCGCCGGTTTGGATAAGCTTGCAGACACTGTGAAAGTTACACTTGGACCAAAGGGTCGTAATGTTGTTTTAGATAAGACTTACGGCGCTCCAACTATTACAAATGATGGCGTTTCAATCGCTAAAGAAATCGATCTTGAAGATCCTTATGAGCGTATCGGTGCTGAATTAGTAAAAGAAGTAGCAAAGAAGACTGATGATGTCGCAGGCGATGGCACTACTACAGCAACAGTATTGGCTCAATCTTTAGTTCATGAAGGATTGAAGAATGTTGTTGCAGGTAGCAATCCTATTGCTTTGCGCAGAGGTATTGAAAAAGCATCTGAAGCAATTGTTAAAGAATTGTTAGCATCTGCTAAGGATGTTGAAACCAAGGAACAAATTGCTGCAACTGCTACTATTTCTGCAGCAGATCCTGAGGTTGGCGAAAAGATTGCTGAAGCTTTGGATAAAGTTGGACAAGATGGTGTTGTTACTGTTGAGGACAACAATAAGTTTGGTCTTGATTTGGAATTCACTGAGGGCATGCGTTTTGATAAGGGTTATATTTCCCCTTACTTCGTCACTAACGCAGAAGATCAAACTGCTGTTCTTGAAGATCCATACATTTTGCTTACATCTGGTAAAGTTTCAAGCCAGCAAGATATTGTTCATGTTGCGGAACTTGTTATGAAGTCAGGTAAGCCATTGCTCATCATTGCAGAAGATGTTGATGGCGAAGCATTACCAACACTCGTGCTAAACAAGATTCGTGGAACTTTCAATACTGTAGCTGTTAAAGCTCCAGGATTTGGTGATCGCCGTAAAGCTATGTTGCAAGATATGGCTATTTTGACTGGTGCTCAGGTTGTTTCTGATGACCTTGGCTTGAAGCTTGATTCTATTGACGCTTCAGTATTCGGTCATGCAGCTAAAGTGATCGTTTCTAAGGATGAAACCACTATCGTTTCTGGTGCTGGTTCTAAGGAAGATGTTGAAGCTCGCGTAGCTCAGATTCGTGGCGAAATTGAGAATACTGATTCTGATTACGATCGCGAAAAATTGCAAGAACGTCTTGCTAAGCTTGCTGGCGGCGTTGCTGTTATTAAGGTTGGCGCTGCTACTGAAGTTGAAGCTAAAGAACGCAAGCATCGCATCGAAGATGCAGTTCGTAATGCTAAAGCTGCTATTGAAGAAGGCTTGTTGCCTGGCGGCGGCGTAGCTCTTGTACAAGCTGCTGCAAAGATTGAGAAGACTTCTGAGATTACAAGCCTTAAAGGTGAAGAAGCAACTGGCGCTGCGATTGTGTTCCGTGCTGTTGAAGCTCCAATTAAGCAAATTGCACAAAATAGCGGCGTTTCTGGAGATGTAGTACTTAACAAAGTACGTGAACTTCCAGAAGGTCAAGGTTTCAATGCTGCAACGAACACTTATGAAGATTTGATGGCTGCTGGCGTTACTGATCCAGTTAAAGTAACTCGTTCTGCTCTTCAGAATGCTGCTTCTATTGCTGGCTTGTTCTTAACTACTGAAGCTGTAGTTGCAAATAAGCCAGAAAAGCCAGCTGCTGCACCACAAGCCGGCGCTGACATGGGCTATTAAAAAAAAAATAGAAAGTAGTATTGAAAATAATAGAGTATAACTTATTCTTAAAGTTTTAATCTATTCTATTAAATGACGACACTAGAGTATTTGGTTTTTAATCAAATTATTCTAGTGCCGTCATTTATTCTTATTTAATTCTATAAATGTTATTCAAATTTATTTAGCTTATTTAATGCAAAATTTTATATATAGCTATATTTAGCATTTTATTTGTAACAGGTTATTTAATTTTATGTTTTCACATCTTTTAATATGTTTTTCAATTAAATCTTTTCTTAGTTATGGAATAATGCTGCAGCTTGAGTTTCAGCATCAAGATAAACGTTAGATGCTTGTTGCATTGCAAGTTGAATTGCTTGCAATGATTGTTCCATTTGTTGTTGAGCAGCTCTCCATTGTTGAGCAGTAGAAGCAAATTGAACAGATGCAGGACCAGTCCAAACGCTCTGCAATTGTTGCAAATTAGCGTACATTCCATTCACAGCATCACGAATTGCATTGATTGATGCGCCAACAGCAGACGCAGATTGCGCTAAAGATTCGCAATCAACTTGAAAATGTGCCATTTTACCCCCAATATTATGTATTTTTGTTTTAGTCCGCGTAAATATTCTTATAAACTTTTAATATCTGTACATGGCGTATTCACACGGTATTATGAAATATATGGCATATTTGGAAAAAATCATAATGTTTTTCTCCATTGTGGTCAGAAGTTTTCTAATGAGAAAAATCTATGCGAACGTATTTTAGGTGGGTTAAATTATGTGGATGAAAAAGAAGAAAATTTCATGCAATTCGCTTGCTTTTGTAATAATAGCTGTGTTTGCATGTGTTTTTTTAATTTCTTCTTGTAATTTTTCATGTTCTGCACCTAATGCATTTGCACAAGAAGTAACGAAATCTAAACATTCATCAGATAATATTATTGCTACTGATTCAATAACTGATACAGAAAATTTGTTAGGCGATAGTGTAAATCGTGTTTCAGATGCAATTGATCAAACTAAAAAGCAAACAGGCGTTTCTGTTCGATTGCTATATATATCTACATTTGGAAACACTAATGACCCTTCTAAATGGGCAAGCGAATTACTTACAAGCACAAATCCTGCTCCTAATACTTTGCTATTAGCTGTTGCAAGTCAAGATGGAAGATTAGTTGTAGCAGTATCGTCTAACTCAGATGAATGGCTTAAACGCAAATCAACAGTAGACGCAATATCTGATGCTGCGTCAAAAGCTTTAATGGATCCTTCAAATCCTAAATGGTCGGAGTCTGCTTTAGCTATGATGAAGCAAATAAATATGTCTAAGAAAACTTCAACAACAACTTTCACAAGTATTGTTTCAACTATTGTTATGATTTCAATACTTATTGCTATAGCTATTGTTGTTACGCTAATTCTTGTTCATAAAAATAAAGTTAAGAAAGAATTGGCATCTGGAAAACGTAAACCTAGAAGAAGACATGCGAAGTAACGAATAATATAAAATTATCGATTAACTTTAATTTTTATTATATTTTTATTATTTTAATTTAAATAGAAATAGAATTATACGTATTTAAGTTGTGGATAATTGTGTTTTCTATTATGCTTGTCTTTCAGAAATATTCGAGAAACATTTTAAATAAGTAAAGCTTGAAATTATGAGTAAGAATGTAGAAGCATCTATTGTTGTTGTCGATGACGAACCTTCGATTCGTGAACTTCTTGTAGCATCATTGCATTTCTCTGGTTTTGATGTAAGCACAGCTGCATCAGGCTCTGAAGCAGTTAAAGTTATTGAACAAGTTAAACCTGATCTTATTGTTATGGACGTTATGCTACCAGACATCGATGGTTTTACTGTAACACGTAGAATTAGGCAGAATGGAATTACAGTTCCAGTGCTATTCCTTACTGCTAGAGATGATATGCAAGATAAGATTATGGGATTAACAGTTGGCGGTGACGATTATGTTACGAAGCCATTTAGTCTTGAAGAAGTAGTTGCTCGCATTCGCGCTATTTTGCGAAGAACAAATAATCATGAAGAAGATAATAAACATATTTTGCGTGTAGCAGATTTGGAAATAGATGAGGATTCTCATGATGTTTCTAGAGCTGGAACTCCTATTGAATTAAGTCCTACAGAATATAAGCTTTTACACTATCTAATGGAAAATGAAGGACGAGTTCTTTCAAAGAATCAAATTCTTAATCACGTATGGCAATACGATTGGGGCGGTGACGCTGCAATCGTTGAATCATATATTTCATATTTGCGAAAGAAGATTGACGGCATTGAAGCTGAAGACATATCTGGCAATCTCACTAAAGTAGTTCCGCTCATTGAAACAAAGCGCGGTATTGGATATATGATTCGAGAGCCTAAAGCAGCTTAAAACTAAAACAAATCAGCGCAAAAGAATATTATTTAGATTCTCTTTATATAATCTATAATTTCAACTAGTGAATGTTATGCATTGCATTGATGCGATTATGTTGGTTTGTTGTACGAAAAATTGAGGTGTGTATCTATGGAAGTTAAAAATTCAAAAAATCCACATGATTCAAACGAGCCTCCTAATGAGCCTTCTAATGAATCTTCTCATGAGCTTTCATTAGAATCCGCAAATGTAAGTAAATCTTCTAAGAAAACAATAAAATCTGAATCTGCACGCAATAATGAAATCTCAAAACAGATTGTTCGATATTCATCTGCTACAAATAAATCTCAAGATAATAAAAAGTCTGGATTCATCACTCGATTTATACGCAAACATGTAGATTCAATTCCTTTGAGTACTAAGTTAGTAGCATGCACTTTAGTTGTTCTTACTGTAGCTGCTTTTTGTATATCTCTGTCTATTCGTCAGCTTGTAGGAAATTATCTACTAGAAAAAACAGATGCTCAGCTTACTGATCAAGCACAACTTGTTTATGACAATATTGATTTCTTACGTAGTAGAGATGCAAGACAATCAACTGTTGGTCCTAATGATTACTTTCTACAAGTTCGAGATATAAACAATAGGATTCTTGCAACTCCTCTTGTTCCACCATTAAAAGGTAACGTAACTTCAGTTCCTACTCTTCCTGAAGACGGTAGCTTAGGTAATGTTTCGCCGAATAAACCTTTTACTACTCCTGCGCAAGTACATGGAAATTTAAGCAACATCGATGACGCAACTGCAAAAATAGCTTCAGCTCCATGGCGCGTGCTTGTTCTTACTTGGGGTCAAAAAAATAGAGATAACTCATCTAGTGTTAATACTCAAGGTTATGTGTATATAGCTCTATCTTTAAGTGATCAATTAGATACGATCAATACTCTTACACAATATTGCCTTATGGTGAGCATTGCTGTTATTTTATTCGGAATATTTATTTCAATACTAATAATTCAATCAACTCTTATACCATTAAAAAGAATTGAAAAAACTGCTTCAAAAATTGCGTCAGGTGATTTAAGTAAACGTGTACAGTCAGCTCCAGAAAATACAGAAATAGGCTCTCTTGCAGCATCACTGAACTCTATGCTTTCTCGTATTGAAAGAAGCTTTAATGAGCAAGAGCTTATGACGGAGAAGATGAAGAGATTTGTTTCAGATGCTAGCCATGAATTACGCACTCCTTTAGCAATTATCCATGGCTATGTAGAGCTTTATGAAATGTGGAGGAAGATTCCAGGTTCTGAAGATAAAGTAGATGATGCTATATCACACATTAAGTCTTCTACTGAGAGGATGACAGAACTTGTAGAAGACTTGCTGTCGTTAGCGCGATTAGACGAGGGAAGAGGTATTGATATATCTCAAAATGTTAATCTTTCTTCTATTGTAAGCGATGCAGCAAATGATTTGCATGCTTTAGATCCTGTTCGAATTGTGCAATTAGGTAATCTAACTCTTCCAGATGATTGGAAAACTAGAGATTCAAATACTGGTCAATGTGAGCATAAGCTTATTTTTAAGCCTGGCAATATGCCAAAAGTCGTACTTTTAGCTGATGGTGCTCGCCTAAGACAAGTTATGACGAATATTGTAGGTAATATTCATCGCTATACTCCTATCGATTCGCCTGTCGAAGTAGGAATAAGCATAATGAAGGCTTCAATTGAACCTGAAAAAGTAGCTAATATGGATTCTGTATCTAAATCTCTAAAGGAATTCTTAGAAGCAATAGAAGTGAGCCAGACAACTGGAAGCGGTATACCTTATGCTGTTATTAGAGTTATAGACCATGGTAAAGGTGTTCCTGAAGAATCATTGCCTCATATTTTTGAGAGATTCTATAGTGCTGATCCTTCTAGAGCAAGAGAAAAAGGTGGAACAGGCTTAGGAATGGCTATAGTGCAATCTGTAGTAAAAGCTCATAATGGATTTATTTGCGCGACTACATCTGCTCCAGGAATTTCGCCTACTGCTAAAAGTGGTGTAGGGGACACGAGTGACACAAATATTGACGATACAATGAATGGCACTGCTAAATTAGATTTATCTGGTGCTCATGGATTAACTCTTACTATTGTGTTACCTATACAAACTTTAGAAGAAAACTAATAAATTTATTATTGTGCGTGCTCATAATTTTATGATGCGCTACAATAGAACAAGTGTGTATAATCTTACAGATATGTACATGAACTTTTTCATTGATTGATTTATTGATTGAGTGAGGTGTGTTATGCCCAATGGGCGTATTCGTTGGTACGATGCAAAAAAGGGCTACGGCTTTATTGCAGATGACGATGGCAAAGATGTTTTCTTGCCTTCTGCAGCTGTGCCAGATGATGTTAAGAATCTACGTAAGGGAACTCGAGTTGAGTTTTCAGTAGTTGAAGGTCGTAAAGGACCTCAAGCAATGGGCTTAACTGTATTAGCATCTGCGCCATCATTAGTAAAAGCAACACGCCCTAAAGCAGAAGATATGGCAGCTATTGTAGAAGATCTTATTAAGCTTCTCGATTCTGCAAGTAATGGCTTACGTAGAAAGCATTACCCTTCAACTGCGGAAAGTAAGAAACTTGCTACATTACTAAGAGCTGTAGCAGACAATTTTGACGTTCAGGATTAGTTTATGTCGGTTGACGTTTTGGATCCTAAAGAGTTGGCTTATAAAGTTGCACTTGAATCTTCAGAGTGTGCAAATGCTGTTGGGAATTTTGTAAGCGCTATAGATTTGGGCGATAATGTTACTGATTTTCGCTTTGAAAGTACTATGCGCGGTTACGAAGGTTGGCAATGGTCTGTTACTTTGTATCACGATGAGGAATTAGATAAATGGACTGTGAATGAGTCAACTCTTATTCCTACAGATGATTCACTTTTGCCGCCTAAATGGATTCCATGGAAAGATAGATTACAGCCATCTGATTTATCTGTTACAGATTCAATTGGAACACCTGAAGATGATTCTCGTCTTGAAAATGGCTTATCAATAGAAGATATTGAATCTAATGATGAGTTTAAAAGAGAATACAATATTGAAAGTAAATCTGAAAATGATTCAGATAATAGCAATATTTCAAGTATTGATAGTAATTGCGAAAAAGTAGAGAGTCGTGGAGTCAATCCTGAAGATAATCATGATGATAATACTGAAGATAATCATAGTGATGAATCTTCTAATGAGAATAGCGAATCTTCTGAAAATAGCGGCAGTGAAAATATCGATAATAGTGAAAACTCTAATGCTTGTGAAAAAAGTGTTACTTCATTAGAAGATATAGAAGACGCAATAAAAACTTTCCATCTTTCTAGACGAAAAGTTATGACTCCTGAAGCAATAGCGCAAACAGCTAAACGATGGTATTCAGGTCAGCACGGTCCAAAGTCATTATCTACTAGAATTGCAGACGGTAGCGCATGCTCTACATGTGGATTTATGATTCCTCTTGCAGGAGCATTAGGAAATATGTTTGGTGTTTGTGCAAATGCATGGAGTCCTGACGATGGCAAAGTAGTTGCTCTTAATCACGGGTGTGGCGAACACTCAGATATAGAACCTCCTGAACCGTCTCAGCTTTGGATTCAATCTGATCCTGCTTATGACGACTACCATATTGATGTTATTGAGCAATCTGAACGAGAAGAACGTGCAGACGTAGAGTTAATAGAAGAAGCTATTGAAGATAGTAAGGAAAATAAACGCATAAGACGTAAAACATCATCAAAACATTGATGATACGATGATAATCATTGTTAAAACGTCAATATAAAAAGTCATCTTACTCATGCAAAACTGTAAAATGTTAATAATGAGTCATGGCAAGTCGTTACGATAGAACGAACGATAACAACGAAAGGCAATTATGTTTGAAAGGTTCACTGACCGCGCTAGACGCGTAATTGTGTTAGCGCAAGAAGAAGCTCGCGCACTTCAGCATAATTACATTGGTACTGAACATATTTTACTCGGGCTTATTCGCGAAGGCGAAGGAATCGCAGCTAAAGCTTTAAGTGCTAAAGGCGTAGAGTTAGATAGTACTCGTAAACAGGTTGAAGAAATGATTGGCAAGGGTACAGTATCCCCGAATGGCCATATACCTTTCACTCCTCATGCTAAACAAGTATTAGAATTAAGTTTACGAGAAGCTTTGCAATTAGGTCATAGCTATATTGGCACTGAACATATTTTACTCGGGCTTATTCGCGAAGGCGAAGGAATAGGAACTCAAGTTCTTATTAAGATGGAAGTCGATATCAATGATCTTCGCGGAACATGCATGGACATGATTCGTGGCAATTCTGGCATTCCTTCTGAAAACGATAAAGATTTGGCTAACGCTGGAGGAGTGCAAGATAAAGCAAATCAATCCGGATCCGCATTATTAGATCAATTTGGTAGAAATCTCACAGTTGAAGCTCGCGAATCTAAACTCGATCCTGTTATTGGTCGTTCTAGAGAAATTGAACGTGTTATGGTAGTTCTATCTAGACGAACTAAGAATAATCCAGTTCTTATTGGAGATCCTGGTGTTGGTAAAACAGCAGTTGTAGAAGGTTTAGCGCAAAAAATCGTTGCTGGAGATGTTCCTGAAACTCTAAAAAATAAACAAGTTTATTCACTTGATTTAGGGTCAATGATTGCAGGTTCTAGATACAGAGGCGATTTTGAGGAACGATTGAAAAAAGTTTTGAAAGAAATCAAAACTCGTGGAGATATTGTTCTTTTTATTGATGAAATTCACACTATCGTTGGAGCTGGTTCTGCAGATGGCGCATTAGGCGCATCCGATATGCTAAAGCCTATGCTTGCACGTGGTGAACTTCAAACAATTGGTGCTACTACTACAGATGAATATAGAAAGTACATTGAAAAAGATGCTGCTTTAGAGCGTCGTTTCCAGCCTATTCAGGTTCATGAGCCTACTATTGCTGAAACGATTGAGATTCTTAAAGGTTTGCGTGATCGTTACGAGAATCATCATCATGTGACTATTACTGATAACGCTTTGCAATCTGCAGCAGAAATGTCTGCAAGATACATTCAAGATCGTCATCTACCAGATAAAGCTATTGATCTTATCGATGAAGCTGGAGCACGTTTGCGTATTAAGCGTTTAACTGAGCCTCCTGAGTTGAAAGAACTTGATAATAAGATTTCTAAACTTTCTAAAAAGAAAGATGAAGCAATTAAAAATCAAGACTTTGAACATGCTGCTGATTTGCGAGATGAGCAAGAAAAGCTTGAAGAAGATCGAAAGTCTAAAGAAAAAGCTTGGCGTGAAGGTGAATCACGCGTGAATATGGTTGTTGATGAAGATGTTATTGCATCTGTTGTATCTAGTACAACTGGTATTCCTGTTGTTAAGTTGACTCAAGCTGAATCTAAGAAACTGCTTAATATGGAAGATGAACTTCATAAGCGTATTATTGGACAAGACGAAGCGATTTCTGCATTATCACGATCTATTAGACGTGCTCGAGTTGGATTGAAAGATCCTCAACGACCAGCTGGTTCGTTTATTTTTGCAGGTCCTACTGGTGTTGGCAAAACTGAATTGGCTAAAACTTTAGCACAATTCTTGTTTGATGATGAGAATGCTTTAATTCGTGTTGATATGTCTGAATTTGCTGAAAAGTACGCAGCTTCACGTCTTTTCGGTGCTCCTCCAGGATACGTAGGATACGAAGAAGGTGGAGAATTAACTGAAAAAGTTCGTAGGAAGCCGTTCTCAGTAGTACTTTTTGATGAGATTGAAAAAGCTCATCCGGATATTTTCAATACTTTGTTACAAGTATTAGACGATGGTCATTTAACTGATGGACAAGGTCGTAAAGTAGATTTCAAAAATACGATTATTATCCTAACAACAAATCTCGGTACTAGAGATATTGCTAAAGCTGCTACAACTGGCTTTACTTTGGGTAATAACGATGATTCTACGTATCAACGCATGAAGCTTCAAGTTAATTCTGAGTTGAAGAAACACTTCCGTCCAGAGTTTCTTAATCGCTTGGATGATACTATTGTGTTCCGTCAACTTACAGAATCTGAAGTGCGACAAATTGTTGATTTGGATTTGAATAATCTTAATGATAGATTATTTGATCATCATATGTCGATTGAACTTACTGATAATGCTAAGACTTTGCTTACACAAAAAGGATTTGATCCGCTTTTAGGTGCTCGTCCTTTGCGTAGAGTTATTCAAAGAGAAATTGAGGATTCAATTTCCGAGCAGATTCTTCGCGGAAATCTTGTTGATGGCGAGCGCATTATGGTTGATTCTGAAGGTGAAGGATTGCTGGGGGAGTTTACTCTTAAAGGAGTGCCTTTCAGCGACGATGAGTCTAAGCTTGATGATGTGAAGAAGGATTGTGATATTCACTCTAATGATTCTTCGAGTGAACTTGATGATTCTAGTGAATCAAACGATTCTGATGATTCTGGCGAGTCTAGTGAGTCTAGTGGCGAAACGCATCCAGAATCTTATAGTAATGAGGATTCTTCTACTGATAAATCAAACGATTAAGTAAATAAATTCATTTAATTAAAAATTTAAGATAACTCTTTATTTATCCAATTTCGATGTAAAGAGTTATCTTTTATTTTTTATTTATATATAGTACGAGTTATTATAAAACTAACGCGAGGGCCTCGCAGCTGCCGTTTACGTCAGATTGTTAGTCGAGGGGTCCCCTCGCAATTTTCGTTTAAGACTATTTTCTAGGGAAATAACCCGGAATAACCCTATTTTGGTCTATATCACATGTTTTTAATATAAAATTTAAGTGTTACTGTATTATAGACCAAAATTTATTTATTCATCTGGGGAATGAACTTTACGCTGGACTCCTAAATCATCTGCTATATCGTCATGTATATCGCCGCACTCATAAGGCTCTAGCAGGTTATAGGCTTCTATTAACAACTCTTTAGGCGCGCTCTTGTGCAGCCATGCGTCTACTAAATAAATATCAATTGCAACTGACGGTTCTCCTGCGTCAATAGCATCATTAGCAAATTCTTTGGAAAATTCACTCATATATGGCTCACCATATGGACGAAGTTTCTCAGCCATTTCATAACAAAGTTTCATTATGTCCATTATTTTTTCTCCTCTCTTCTTAACATTTACGAGTGTTTATTTTCGCGGCTTTCTCTTCTTCTTTTTCGTTTCTATATAATTATATTCACTTTAAAAATCCGAAAACAATGATTTTTATAGTCTTTCTCTTAGAGTGTTTTAACAATTATTAGTGCATAAGTAATCATATGAAGTAGTAAATGATAATCATATTGGAGTAATCACAAGGAGTAGTGAACTGCAATACTTAAACTAGATATGGATATATCAGCAGAAAAATACATATAGCGACACGCCAGAACATGAAATAACTTGCATTTGCAAATATTTCGAGTATAGTAGTTACTCGTGCTTGTGAGCTGAGTTTTCAGTAAAAAGCATCGCGGACATAGCTTAGTTGGTAAAGCGCGACCTTGCCAAGGTCGAGACCGCGGGTTCGAGTCCCGTTGTCCGCTCTAGGTCCGATGAGTTATTCGACCTTACGGTGGGTTAGCCAAGCGGTTAGGCAGCGGCCTGCAAAGCCGTATAGATGAGTTCGACTCTCGTACCCACCTCGAAGTTAGAAGGTTTTCCTTCTATCATCACAACCGGGCGGTTGGCGCAGTGGTAGCGCACTTCCCTGACACGGAAGGGGTCACAAGTTCGAACCTTGTATCGCCCACTCGAGAGGTTTGCCTTTCACGCATAATTAAAAAAATTTCGGGTGATTGGCGCAGCGGCTAGCGCACTTCCTTCACACGGAAGGGGTCATAGGTTCGATTCCTATATCACCCACGCGCTACGCAGAATCACCAGTTCTGCGTTTTTTGTTTTTTAATTCCTTTTTTCATTTGTCTTTCTGTGATTTCTTTATTCTTGATTGTGCTTCCTGTCCATACGGAATCGGTATATCTCCTTTACAAATCGTGACTGTTTTAAAATAGCGTTTTGATGGCATCTAATTGTGTACAGTCTAGTTGCTTTAGTTTTAAGGCTTTGAGTAGCAAGGCTTAGCGAGTGCTAAAAGTTAAAAGTGTAGATATGCTACCCGTTCACTCAATCTATTTAGAAGTCATCGTAATGCTTATATTGAACTAGTCTTCATGTTTATTTTGTGAAATAACCTTCAAATAACATTCATCTAACCCTCAAATAACACTTTATTTTGTTACTCACGCTTATTTAGTAAATAACCCAAATAACTACTGATGAATCGTACAGAATCGTACAGAATCCTACGAAATAACCTTCAAATAACATTTATTCTAAAAGTATTAAAAAAAATAGTGACCAAATCCTTATAGTAGGGAAGTGGCCACTATTTCAAGCAATATTAAATTATTCAGTGAGAAAGATCTATTACCATACGTCCACGAATCTTGCCTGCAAGCATTTCATCGAAGATGTCGTTAATATCTTCCATTTTGCGCATATGGCACTGTGGCAAAACCTTTCCTTCAGCACCAAATTGGAATGCTTCTTCCAAGTCTTTGCGTGTACCTACAAGAGAACCGACCAATCGAATTCCATCAAGAACCAAACGAGGAATGCTTAATTCCATATCCTCTGGTGGAAGACCAACAGCTGCAATAGTTCCGCCAGCACGAACAGAATCGACAGCTGCATTAAATGCTGCTTTATTTACAGCGGTAACCACAGCGCCGTGGGCACCGCCAACCTTCTTCATTGCAAATTCAGCAACGTCTTCTTTTAATGGATTAACGCACAAGTCCGCGCCATACTTTTCAGCAAATTCAAGCTGTCCTTCGTTCACATCAACAGCAATAACGTGAGCGCCAAAAACATTCTTAGCATATTGCAAAGCAAGATTGCCTAAGCCACCAAGACCGAAGAGGATGAGCCATTCACCAGGATGTACGCCAGACTCTTTAATTGCTTTATATGTTGTAACGCCTGCGCAAGTGATAGAGCTTGCTGGTGCAGGGTCTAAGCCTTCTGGAACTTTTACAGCATAGTCTGCAGCAACAATGCACTGCTCAGACATACCACCATCTGCAGTATATCCTGCGTTTAAAACACTACGGCACAAAGTTTCACGACCAGTTGTGCAGAATTCGCAATGTCCGCATCCTTTGAAGAACCATGCCACAGAAGCACGATCTCCAGGCTTTAATGTAGTTACGCCTGGACCTACTTCGCGAACAATACCAATTCCTTCGTGTCCAAGGACAACACCTGTTTTATCTCCAAAATCTTGATTCTTTACATGTAAATCAGTGTGGCAAACACCGCAACACTCCATATCAAGTAGTGCTTCACCAAACTCTAGTGGTCGTAATTCTTTCTCAATAACTTGAGCCTTCTTATCTTTAGTAGCAACAATTGCCTTCATAGATACCTCCTCGTTCTATATTTAACAATGTTTTTAGTGCCTTTCGCTCCTACGTTGAGCAAAAGCTATTTTTTATTCTACATGATTTTATTCTTTTTAGTTAAAAATTAGATATTTTATTTAAAAAATTTTATAAAAAAGTTTATAATAATGATAATAATTATTATATTCATAAATTATTGATAGAAATACAACAACAAGTTTGGCGTAAAATCGCTCATATGATGCAGAAATTAAAAAAGTTTGAAAAATTTTTACGTAAAACTTGCGTAGTAGTAAAAATAAAGCTATAATTTTCATTTGTTTGCGGACATAGCTTAGTTGGTAAAGCGCGACCTTGCCAAGGTCGAGACCGCGGGTTCGAGTCCCGTTGTCCGCTCCATTTATTTAGAAATTTTTGTGTTTTTTACTTTAATTTTGTTATTATTTTTTTCAGATTAGTTTAATTGACTTAAAAAATGCATGTAATAAGCAAAAAATATATAATAATTACATGTTCCAATTATTATAATATTTTAATGCTTACTGAATATTTTAATTAAAAAAATTTGATTTATAAGTAATTATATTTATTTTTTGTGCATAATACAAAATAAAAAACAGTTATAAGATAAAATTGTCATAAAATTCGCTAAAATTTTATTAAAATTAGCTACTAAAATAGAAATGTGCATAAGTGATTTGTCTAAAACGTTGAAATTTCAAGGAAAAACAAAATCTATGTAATTAGTTATCCACATTTTACTTTTTACTCTACTATTTGTTCATTTAGGTGTATGCTATACCTATTCAAAAAACTTAATATGATTTAATAACAAAAAATAAATATGGAATTATAAATAAAAATGAAATTAGAAACATAAACAAATATAAAAACAACACATAGAGAGAGGAATAAAAATGAATAAAATTTGTTTTGCGGACTCTGATCCTTTCGATGATTCTGAGTATGTAGAATCTAACGAGAATTGTAATGACACACAAAACAATGATTCGTCTAAAAATAATACAGCTCCACCACCTGTAAACGAGGATCAAGATAATTTATCCGTATACAATGGGGTATTTTTAGTTGGATCTTCAAATAGAAAAGTTCCTTATCGTATAAGCCTTGTTTATAAAGATCCAAATTCTGATAAGAAAATGTTCCATATTGCAATGCATGCTTGCAGAGTTGCTTGTGCTGCATTAGATGTTGCAAGAGGTCATCCTATTTTGCCATCGACTAGTAGGATGATTTCAAAAGAATGCATAGATAAATTACATAACATGTGGGTTATGGTAGGAGAGCGTCTTCAAGCAATAAATAATCCTGTACTCAATTTCGAAATATGCAGACTTCCAGCGAATCCTCACCTAGTTAACGGAGTTATGGTTAAACCAACACAATTAGAATGTGTTATAAGAATGAATACTGGCTCTGAGCAATATTGGACATCGTTGACTTTGAAATACAAATTCGGTAAATGGATTTGCACATATGTTGATATTGGGTAAATAAATTCTGCAAGCATACGAAAATTCTGTAAGTGGTATTTTCTTTTGTAGAAGTTTCCAATATAAAAATATATTTTTTGTAGGAAACTCGTTCGTGTTGAACGAAACAATAAAGTACAATTACAAGTATGCTCCGAGAATTTACTGTAGAAGCCATTCACCCAACTCAAGACGGTGACACAATTTACTCACTTCTTGCTAATAGAGCATTGCGCGCACCTCAAAGTGTTGTTGCTCAATGGCAAGACGAAGATACGCGCCAATGGCATGACGTTACTGCTGTCGACATGCTTTCCAAGGTACGCGCTACCGCTAAAGGCTTGCTTGCACTTGGTGTAAAACACGGCTCAAAGGTAGTTATTTATTCAGCAACATGCTACGAATGGGGCATAGTTGACTTTGCATGTGCGTCAATTGGCGCTGTGTCTGTTCCGATTTATGAAACAGATTCGGCTCTACAAGCGAATGATATTATTTCGGAAGTAAAACCTGTTATCGCTTTTGCAGGTGACGATGAACATGCGCAAAAACTAGAAATAGTTCGCAATGATAATAATAAAGTAGCTTTCAAGACATTCAACTTTAAAGCTGGAGGATTAGGAGCTGTTATTGACTTTGGTAAATCTGTTGACACTAATGAGCTAGATGAAGCCGTTAAAAAAGTTAAAGCAGATGATCTAGCTACGATTGTATATACTTCTGGTTCTACTGGAAAACCTAAAGGTGCGATGCTTTCAAATCGCAACTTTACACATATAGTTTTTGCAGGATACGATGTCTTGAACGAGATGTTGTATCAACCAAGCAGACTGTTGCTATTCTTGCCATTAGCGCATTGCTTTGCTCGTTATATACAATACGTTGCTATTGGATCTAATGGAGTAGTTGGATACGTTCCTAACGCTAAACACTTATTGGCTGATTTGCGAAGTTTCAAACCTTCATATTTGCTTGGCGTACCTAGAGTATTTGAGAAGGTTTATAATGCTGCATCTCAAAAAGCTGGAGCAGGTATACGAGGTCGAATTTTTGCTAAAGCAGTAAGACATTTTATTGAGTGGTCGCGTGATGAAGTAGATGGGAAGGCTCATTCGTTATCTGCTAGAATGCAACACAATTTCTATATGCACACAGTTGGTTCATCTATTCGCTCTGCTTTAGGACCTAATCTCGCTTGGTTAGCATGCGGAGGTGCTCCTATTAGTGCAGATTTAGCTCATTTCTTCAATGGACTTGATGGCATAACTTTTATTCAGGGATATGGCATGACTGAAACAGCTGCGCCGTGCGTAGTTAATTTTGAGCATGCAAATCAAGTAGGTTCTGTAGGTAGACCTGGACCAGGAATTTCTATTCGCCTTGCTGAAGATAATGAAGTTCTTGTTAAAGGACCAAACGTATTTATTGGTTATTACAATAAACCAGAACTTACATCGGAAGTAATTGACGATGAAGGATGGCTTCATTCTGGAGATATTGGTGAAATTGACGATGAAGGATTCCTATCTATCACTGGTCGTAAAAAAGACATTATTATTACAGCAGGCGGGAAAAATATAAGCCCAGCTCCATTAGAAGGTATTATTGCAAAATGCCCTCTTGTTTCTCATGCCGTTGTAGTTGGAGATGGTAAGCCATTTATTTCCGCGCTTATAGAACTTGAACCTGATATGGTCCGCTCGTGGCTTAAAACTCAAGGATTGCCTGAAGATATGCCTATGAGCCAAGTTTCAAGCAATGAAGCAGTTCGTTCTGTTGTACAACAATTCATTGATCAAGCTAACAGCACTGTTTCAAGAGCTGAATCTGTACGTAAATTCGTTATCTTAGAGGACGAATTTACCCAAGATGCTGGAACTCTTACTCCAAGTATGAAAGTTGTGCGTCCAAAAGTATTGAAACGCTATGCAAATATCATAGACTCCCAATTGTATGCTCCTAAACCAAATACAAAACCATTCCCAGCTACTGTAAAAATCCTTGATAGAACTACTGAAACAATGCGTCAAGCTCAAGAAGCTGTAACGCCAAGAGTTCGTCAAGCAATTGATCAAGCAGCTAGTCAAATAATGCATTTTGGTGATGAATCTTCGTTAGAAAAGCACGATGTAACTCGCGCTAACTTGCAAGATGAGTCTAATTCAAATTCGTCTGCCGAAGAGTAGAAACATACAATATATATAACGCAATAAAACAATATATAACGTAATAAATATTAGAATAAATAACAGCAATTAAGGAGAATTGTGACTATTCGTAAAATTCGTGTAGTGCCAGATCCTGTTTTACGCACTCCATGCGATGAAATTCGTGAGATTACACCTTCAATTCATAATCTTGTTGAAGATTTATTGGAAACAGTAAATGACCCTGGTAGAGCTGGATTATCTGCTAATCAGATTGGAGTAAGTCTTAGAGCTTTCTCATATAATATAAATGGTCGTATCGGTTACATTCTTAATCCTGTTATTGAAGAAACTCGTGGAGAGCAATACGACGATGAAGGTTGTTTATCTGTTCCAGGATTATGGTACAAGACTCGCCGCGCGCAATATGCTCGAGTTAAAGGTATTGATCTTAATGGTAAAACCTTAGTACTCGAAGGTGAAGGTTTGATGGCTAGAATGTTGCAACATGAATGTGATCATTTAGATGGACATATTTATTTAGATCGTTTGGAAAAAGATGTTCGCGCGAAAGCACTAAAAGAACTTAGAGATAATATAAGCATAAAATAATTTATATATTTTCTTTTATTTAGTATCGCTCTTCTGTTATAATCCTGTTTCGCGTGTCCATTATGAGCATGAGTAATGTCGCGTTATATGATTGCTCGTTTTTATTGTCTACCGGACAAGCAAATACGCGCCATGTACGCGTCCATTCGTGTCGGTCGGCTTGATTTAGATTTTGAAAATCTTCAAGTTGCATGCGAATAGACATGGCCAGGCAAGAACCGACAAGAAAGGTAAAAGATATGTCGCAAATTACCATGAGCGAAATGCTGAAGGCTGGCTTACATTTTGGCCATCAGACTCGTCGCTGGAATCCAAAGATGAAGCAGTTCATTCTTACTCAGCGCAATGGTATTCATATCATCAATTTGTTCAAGTCTCTCGACATGATCGATAAGGCTTATGATTTCATCAAGCAGACTGTTGCTCACAACGGCACCGTTCTTTTCGTAGGAACTAAGAAGCAAGCTCAAGAAGCAGTGCAAAATCAAGCTACTCGCGTAAACATGCCTTATGTTTGCGAACGCTGGCTTGGCGGTATGCTGACCAATTTCCAAACTGTTTCTACTCGCGTTAAGCGTTTGAAGGAACTAGAAGAAATGGACTTCAGTGACGTTCGTGGCTCTGGCTTAACTAAGAAGGAACTCCTTCTTTTAGAGCGCGAAAAAGACAAGCTTGCAAAGCAGCTTGGCGGTATTCGCAACATGAATCGCACTCCTTCTGCAATGTTCGTTGTTGACGTAAACAAAGAAGCTCTCGCTGTTGAAGAAGCTCACAAGCTCGGCATTCCAGTTGTTGCAATTGTAGATACTAATACAGATCCAGATTCTGTAGAGTATCCAATCCCAGCAAACGATGATGCTATCCGCGGTGTCGAATTGCTTACAAGCTTGATTGCTGACGCTGTAGCTGAGGGTTTGCTTGAGCATGCAGGTAAGAATTCTAAGTCCGAAGGTGCTGATGCTCAGCCAATGGCAGCTTGGGAAAAGGAATTACTTACTAATGAAGGCGAAACTTCCGATAAATCTGCTGAAAGCAAAAAAGCGGAAGAATCTGAAGAATCTGAAAAGTCTGAGTGACAAATAGAGCTTAACTCTATAAATTTAATAGTAAGGCGTTTTGTGGTATAGGTTTTTGCTTATACCACAAAGCCGTACATAATATGAGGAGAACAAAATGGCAGCAATTACTGCAGCGTTGATTAAGCAGGTGCGCGAAGAAACTGGCGCCGGCATGATGGACGTTAAAAAAGCTCTTACTGAGGCTGAAGGCGATGTTGCCCGCGCTAAGGAAATTATTCGTGCGAAGGGTATCCAAGCAGCTGGTAAGCGTGAAGGTCGTAAAGCCCAGGAAGGCACGATTGCTTCTAAGGTAGTTAAGTCTAGCGAAGGCGAAACTGGCTACGCAGTCGAATTAAATTCTGAAACAGACTTTGTTGCAAAAACACCAAAGTTCGTGGAGTTTTCTGAAACTGTACTTGGATATGCTATTGAAGCATCAGCATCTACTACTGAAGAAGTTCTTGCATCTAAAGCTAATGACGCAACTGTTAAAGAAGCAGTTGAAGAAGCAGCAGCTTTGTTCGGA
Source organism: uncultured Gardnerella sp. (assembly GCF_947280595.1). NCBI lineage: Bacteria > Bacillati > Actinomycetota > Actinomycetes > Bifidobacteriales > Bifidobacteriaceae > Gardnerella > uncultured Gardnerella sp. Next base: position 95,034 of record NZ_CAMYOS010000001.1, read on the forward strand.
GAGCATGTAAAAGTTGGTCAGGTTGCAACTGTAAGCGGACCACATGTTGAAATTTATGCTCATAAGAAGTCTGTTGAATTGCCTCCAAGCATCGTTTCTATGATTGCTACTGATGAAGCTGGCGCAAAGGTTGCTCATGAAGCAGCTTTGCAAATTTCTGCTATGGGTGCTCAGTGGCTTCGCCGCGAAGACGTTCCAGAAGAAGTTTTGGAATCTGAGCGCCGTGTTGCTACTGAAAAGTCATTAGCCGAAGGAAAGCCAGAGAAGATTGTTCCAAAGATTGTTGAAGGTCGTATGAACGCTTTCTTCAAAGAAACAGTTCTTCTTGAGCAATCATATGTGAAAGATCCTTCTAAAACAGTTGGTGACTTATTCAAGGAAGTTGGCGGAACTGCTTTAGCTTTTGCTCGTCTTGAAGTTGGTAAGGGTTCAGCTGAATAAGCATTACTTACAATAAAATCATATTATTTATAGGTTGCGTATTTAAATGTGCGCAACCTATTTTGTTTTTATCAATCGAACTTTTATACAAATAACTATATAATCTTACTTTGCATATTTCGTTATATATTAGTTTTTTAATAAATAGCGCATGCGCAACGATTATATGCACTTAATTTAAGCATTTAAGCTTAAGTTTTTCAGTGTCGCGATTTATAGATAGACTGGCAAAGATATGCTTGCATTCGCTGATAGAGCAGGAGGAATAGTATGACTATCGAACAAGAGAATAATGGTGCTCGTAGAGTTCTCTTGAAACTTTCAGGCGAAGCATTTGGCGGCGGTGCCGTTGGTATTGATACTCACATTATTCGTAGGATTGCAGAAGAAATTATGACTGCAGTACGTAGTGGTGTGCAAGTCGCAATTGTTGTTGGAGGCGGAAACTTCTTTAGAGGAGCTGAACTTCAACAAGCTGGAATTGATCGTAGTCGTGGAGATTACATGGGCATGCTTGGTACTGTTATGAATTGCTTAGCTCTTCAAGATTTCCTTGAGCAATCCGGACAAGCTACTCGTGTTCAAACAGCTATTACTATGGGTCAAGTTGCAGAACCTTATATCCCATTAAAAGCTATTCGACATCTTGAAAAAGGGCGCGTTGTTATCTTCGGAGCAGGTGCAGGTATGCCATATTTCTCGACTGATACTGTGTCTATTCAACGTTCATTAGAGATACATTGCGATGAAGTGTTAATGGGCAAGAACGGTGTTGATGGAGTTTATAGTGCTGATCCTCGTAAAGATTCCAATGCTAAAAAATTCATAACTCTTAGTTACCAACGCGCACTTGTTGATGGTCTAGCAGTTATGGACGCATCTGCACTTTCTATGGCTAGAGATAATAAACAGAAAATCCGAGTCTTCGGCTTAGAAGGCAAAGGAAATGTGACACGTGCATTGATTGGTGAAGAAATAGGAACACTTGTTTCTGACGCTCAAGCCAAATTTGCTGAATAAAATTAAAACACGATGTTTACTAAACAGTTAAAATACTTTTAAAAAACAATTAGCATGAGATTTACAAAGGAGAATTCATGTCTGCAATTATTGATCAAGCTCAAGAACAAATGAATAAATCTGTTGAAGCTACTAAAGAAAACTTTATGGGCATTAGAACAGGAAGAGCGAACCCTGCTTTACTAAATGGAATTATGGTTGATTATTATGGTGCTCCTACTCCTATTAAAGCTGTTGCATCAATTGGTGTTCCAGAACCTCGCACTTTAGCAGTTACTCCTTTTGACGCTTCACAGGCAAATGCTGTTGAAAAGGCAATACGTGATTCTGATTTAGGCGTAAGCCCTAATCGCGATGGTAATGTTATTCGTGTTACAATGCCTGAACTTACTGAAGAACGTCGTAAAGAATACGTCAAGCTTGCTAAGACGAAAGCAGAAGAAGGAAAAGTTGCAGTCCGTAACATTCGCCGTAAAGCTAAAGAATCCATTGATAAATCAGTTAAAGATGGTGAATTAGGCGAAGATGAAGGCGATCGTTTACAAAAGGAATTAGATAAACTCACAAAGCAAGTAACAGATTCTCTTGATGTTTTACTTGAAGGAAAGCAAAAAGAAATCATGGAAGTTTGATTCTTTATCTACGAATAAAATAAAGAATAAACTGTAGAGTTCATCTAATAATTTAGATATATTCTGAAGATGGGTGTTGCATGGAACAGCAGAGTGATGGGATAGTTGAATCTTCTAAAAGCAATATAGCTCAAGGAAGTATAGATGAAAAATTAGTATCTTCTTCATCGTCAAATAATGAATCCTCTTGTGAGAATAATAGCAACACCCAGAATAATTCCAATAATAGCTCGCATGAAACTTTAACAGATATAAACAGACGCACAGGACGTAATATGCCACAAGCTATTGCTACTGCTGCTTTGCTTGTAGTTGTTATTATTGCATGTTTAATAATAAGTAGAGATGCTTTTATTATATTGATTGCATTATTTATGGTTGGAGCATTATGGGAATTGCACGTTGATTTCGCAACAATTGGATTAAGAATACCATTTGTAGTTCTATCAATATGCTCTGTTGTAACAATTTTAGCTACATATTATTCAAAATGGCATGCTATTGCTATGGCTAGCGGAATCACAGCATCGCTTATTCTTACTGTTGTATTTGCAACATTTAATAGCACTATTTCTGCTCGCACTCTTCAAGCTGTTGAAAAGAAATTACAAAAATCTTCGCAATCAACAATTAACAGTAGTACTTTTACTAATACTGCTGCATCAATGTTTGTAATACTTTATATACCTCTTTTAGCTTCTTGCATTGTTCTATCTATAGCAGGAAGTAAATATGATTTTGCTCACGCTATGCTATTAGTATTTTTGCCTGCTTTAAGTGATACTGGTGGATTATTCGCTGGAGCATGGCTAGGAAAACATAAATTATCTCCAAGAATTTCGCCGAAAAAATCCGTTGAAGGCTTAATAGGATCAATGCTCTTAGCTGTAATTGGAGCATACATAATTGTTATTAGTTTCTATGGAATGAAGTTTCTTGATTTCTGGTGGCTTCCAGCGATTATGGGCATAGTTTCTGGAATAGTTGGAACATTTGGAGATTTATGTGCTTCAATGCTTAAACGAGATATTGGAATTAAAGATATGGGTCACCTTCTTAAAGGACACGGCGGCATTATGGATAGAGTTGACTCAATCTTATTGTGTGGACCAGTTCTTATGGCAATTATGAAATTCATGGGAATTTGACATATAAATTTCTAATTATAATTCTCTAGTTACAATTTCCTAATTACAATTTGCGCATTGAATTATTCTTCTTTGAAAACTTAAGAATCATGGTCTAAGTGTAGTATCAATCCCATGACTGTAGCTTATATTCCATCACCAACTATTTCTTATATCAAATTTGGTCCTTTTATTATACGTTTTTACGCTATTTTCATTCTCATAGGAATATTACTAGCAATGTACATGATTACTCGTACTTGGAAACGTAGAGGCGGAAATTTTGATCAAATATTAGACATAGCTTTAATAAGCATTCCATGCGGAATTATTGGAGCGCGTCTTTATCACGTTATTACAACTCCTGAAAAATTCTTCTCACACTCAGGTGATTGGGTCGAGATGTTTAGAATATGGAATGGCGGACTCGGCATCTGGGGAGGAGTGGTTTTAGGATCGCTTGCAGCATGGGCAGTATGCAAGCATCGTCATTATCCTACAGCATTACTTGCAGATGCTGCAGCTCCAGCTTTACTTATAGCTCAAGGAATTGGCAGATTAGGAAATTGGTTTAACCAAGAACTTTACGGTGCTCCTACAACACTTCCATGGGGTCTTAAACTAAATAATATGGGTGGAGCAATTGGAAATAAAGAGAGTTGTTACGATGGTCTTTCATGCCCTGAAGGAACGTTATTCCACCCAACATTCTTATATGAAATGATATGGAATTTTATTGGCGCAGCTTTAATTATTATTCTTTCTAAGAAAATTCTCAAAAAGTGTAAAGCTGGATCAATTTTTATCATTTATGTTATGTGGTATACGCTAGGACGAACTTGGATTGAATGTTTACGTATTGATTTTTCACATGTTTTTTGTGGAATTCGAATCAACGTGTGGGTTTCTATAGGAGTATTTATGTGCGCTGCGATTGCTTTTATACTTCTTCAAAGACACAGTGATTTTACTGATTCGCTAAGCGAAAAACTTTTAGATACTACGTCTTATGAGAATGAGAAGAATAGTATAAAATCCAAATAAAAGTACAATTTCAATTAGTAGTCTTTTGCTTTTCTTAGAATGGGAATCATGAATATACAGATAGCACCTAGCATACTTTCAGCAGATTTTTGCAATCTCGAGCGTGATCTTGTTGCAATTTCCAACGCCGATCTTGTTCACGTAGATGTGATGGATCATCATTTTGTTCCTAATCTTACTTTAGGCGAACCGATCGTTAAGCGTATTTGTGAAGTAACAAATCTTCCAGTAGATGTTCATTTAATGATTGAAGATCCTGATCGTTGGGCTCCAGAATATGCAAAGCTCGGGGCTTGCTCAGTTAGCTTCCACATGGGAGCAACACATGCTCCTGTACGCCTTGCTCGTCAGCTTCGTAGCATGGGTTGCAAAGCTTGTTTCGCTGTACGTCCTGCAGAACCTGTAGAACCTATTTTTGATATTCTCGATGAATTCGATATGGTTTTAATTATGACAGTTGAGCCAGGATTTGGCGGACAGAAGTTCCTAAGTAATCAAATGGGTAAAGTACGTCGCTTAAGAGATGAAATCACAAGACGTGGCTTAAAAACGCATATTCAAGTAGATGGAGGAGTGAGTCCTTCTACAGCAGCTACAGTTTCTGAAGCTGGAGCGGATGTTTTAGTTGCAGGCTCTGCTGTTTATGGAGCAGAAAGCCCAAGTGAAGCTATTGAATCAATACGTAAAATAGCACAAGCTGCTTGGAAAGATTGATATTTTAATAAATGTGGGGGTCTGATCCCCACATTTATTATATTGTTCGCAATCTTATAGTCTTGTAAATTTTTTAGTTTTAATGCTAACTCGGTTGCGATCTATATTTTTAAAACAGCGAATATAATTTTGATTTTATTAACTTTTATTAAAATTAAGGGAAGTATGAAATGGTTAAGTTTGCTTCTAGTAGGGAATATAGTCCTGCTGCGCTTAATCGAGTTTTCACTGTACCTAATCTTATAAGTTTTCTTCGCATCTGCTCTATACCATATTTAGCTTGGCTTATTGCAAAACATAATATGGTTTTAGCTCTTTTAGTTCTTGCTATCTCAGCTCTTTCAGATTGTGTTGACGGATATATAGCTCGTAGATTTAATCAAGTCAGCAAACTCGGACAAATATTAGATCCTATTGCAGATCGTTTGTTAATTGTTTGTAGCACTCTAGCGTTAACTTTTACATCAATAATACCTTGGTGGACTTTATTCCTAGTTTTAGCTAGAGATGTTATTATGGCTGTTCTTATTGTTATTCTTGCGCAATACGATTACGGGCCTTTACCTGTCAACTTTATGGGTAAAACTGGTACAGCATTATTGATGCTTTTCATAGTACTTTTAATGATTTATTCCACATCTTTTATGCATACTCAAATAATTTATGCTTTCGCAATAGCATGTGGAATATGGGGAATAGTACTATATTGGATTGCAGGCTTTTTGTATGTGAAACAAGCATGCATGTTGCTTAGCAATAGTAATGTTATTAGCGAGAGAGAATAAGTTATTTGCATGTCACAGGGTGGGATTGATTCTAACGATATTAAGGCACTTGATGAGAGTATAATCAACCAAGCGCCATCTTTCCCTGCTTTAGATGGTTCTCAATTGATTCGAAGAAGAGCTACATTCTCTAAATCTATTTTTAATATCGCTTCTCACCATGCTTCTAATAATCGCAATCGCTTAGTTAGACATCACGATAGAAGACGCTATGTTGATGATTATTCTCTACGTTTGATTGATGATTTAATCAATCGTCCTGTTGATCCTTTATTTATGGATTCTAGATTAAATACTCAAAAAGTTAGTCCACTAAGCTTATGGACTACTAGAGTAGTTGTTTTTATTGTTTGCATAGCTGTAGGCACTATTGGAACTCAATTTGTTCGCAAATTACACGTTGACTCGCGTAAAACAATACGAATGTCATTAGCAAATGAATTATCTGGTCATACTACTAAATTCAACTCTCTTCTAAAAGAAGTAACAAAATTACACAACAGCGTTGATCGCGAATCAAAACGTATTACAACTCCTGAAGAAAATCAAGTTACAAAAAACGATGATATGACTAACGGAATCAATCCTGTAGAAGGACCAGGAATAGTTATAACTTTAGCTAATCCTTTTTCTGCAGGAGCCGGTTCTTCTGAAGGAAACCTGCCGAGAGAATCATCTGGTGCTCGCATGCGAGTAATTACTGATAGAGATATTCAACGATTTGTTTCAATTTTATGGGAAGGTGGAGCTGAAGCTATTGCTGTAAATGGTCATCGCTTAGGAGTTCAAACTTCTATAAGAACTGCAGGTCAATCAATACTTATTGGAGTAAATCAAACTCAAAGCCCGTATACTATTGAAGCTATTGGAGATAGTGGGAAATTATATAAAAAAATTTCCGATCAAAAATATTCTTCATGGTATTCATCTCTTACAAACGCTGGTATCAATCCGCAAGTTTCATCTTCTAATGTATTAAAATTATCTGTAGCAAGCACTGGAGATATTCAGTTCGCTCAAAGAAGAAAGATAGGTGAATAAAAAATATGACAGCTATTCTCGGTTTAATTTTGGGCGTGCTAATAGGTATTGTTGTTCATCCAGATATACCTATAGTTCTTCAGCCGTATCTTCCTATTATGGTTGTTGCTGCTCTTGATGCACTTCTAGGCGCTGCAAGAGCTTATTTTGAACGAAACTTTTCGGATAAAGTTTTCGTTATATCGTTCTTCTCTAATGTTATAGCAGCTACTCTTTTAGTCTTGTTGGGGAATCAGCTTGGTGTTGGTGCTCAACTTCAAACTGCAGTTATAGTAGTGCTCGGAATACGAATATTCTCTAATGTGTCTGCTATTAGACGCTTCATATTTAGGAGTTAGTCTATGGCGTTTCCTAATAAGCAAAATGATGAGAATATTATTGGAAAATTACATCAACAGCATGCAAAAGATCGCGAAAGCGATCAAACACAAACTGGTTCTTTTCCTGTTGTACCTAAGCGTTCGAAACATTCTTTAAGCTCTCAAATCACAAGAGCGCGCATTTTTACAGGATTTCTTATTATGCTTATGTGCGCATTATTGGGGTTTGCTTATATGATTCAAGTAAATCGCAGCTCTTCTTTATATGAAACTTTAAGCGAAGACGAATTAACTAGACTTATAACAGAAACTAATTCACAGATACAAAATCTTGAGCAACGTAAAAGTGAATTAAGCGGTCAATTAGACTCTTTGCGTGCATCTGTTAATAAGCAAGAGGAAGCAAGACGTATCGCTCGTCAAAACGCTGAAACTAACGGATTGTTATCTGGAAGACTACCAGCAATAGGAAAAGGAATAATAATTCATATTACTGCTGGAGAAAAAGAACGAATAGATTCCTCCACAATGTTTGGGCTTATTGAAGAATTACGCAATGCTGGAGTTGAAGTTATTTCTATTAACGATATTCGAATTATTACATCAAGTTATATTTCTGACTCTAAGCATGGCTTAATTTGTGACGGTATAGAAATGGATCCGCCTTATATTGTTAAAGCAATAGGAGATCCTCAAAACTTACAAAATGCTGTTACTATTGCTGGCGGCGTAGGATCTAGATTGAAAGTTAAATTTGGTGCTCTTGTTCATGTTATGACACCAGACGAAGTGGAAATTAAAGCGACACGCGAGCCAAAACAATATCAATATGCTCATCAAGTCGAGTAACAATGTACAATAAAAATTATGACAGAACCGATTCCTACAGCTGGAGAAACAACCATTATTGGTATGCCAGCAATTCATATCCCTATTACTGCAACTGAAGATCGTCCTTTAAGAAAAGATGATTTAGACACTATTTCTAAATTAGTTCCTGGAACAGCATTACTAATTTCTACTAGGGGAGCAGTTTCAGGATCACGATACCTTTTAGATGAAGACGTTATTTCTGTAGGCCGTGATTCTCGAGCAGATATTCTCTTAGATGATTCTACTGTTTCTAGAGCGCATGCTGTTTTTCGTAGAAATGGAAATGTGTTTACTATCGCAGATTCTGGTAGTTTGAATGGCACTTATGTTAATAGAGAGCGTGTTGATGAAACAGTCTTACATAATGGTGATGAAATCATGATTGGAAAGTTTCGTTTAGTTTTCTTTGGAAGTGATTCTATTTCTAAATAGATAAGCGAAAATATTGAATTATTCTATTTAGCGCATGAATTCTTTATTCATATATTAAGCATAATTCAAACTTCATGATGATTATTGCTAACATATTACATTTTTAAATATACGCTTGTGTAAAAATATACGCTTGTGTAAAAATATACGCTTGTGTAAAAATATCTTTGCGATTGGGGGATTATATGGTAGATGAAACATACTATCCACAATATTCCGCTCAATCTTCTATTCAAGGTGTTTTATTTAGCTTTTCTACAAATGTAAATAGCGATAGGGGGTATCGTGGCACTGTTGCTATGAAAATTGCAGGAATAACGTATAGACAGCTCGATTATTGGGCAAGAAAACATATTATTGAGCCTTCTATTACACCTTCTCATGGATCTGGTTCTAGAAGATTGTATTCGTTCAAAGATATATCAATCATGTCAGTTGCAAAAAAATTGCTAGATGCTGGCGTAAATTTGCAAAATGTAACTAATGCAATTGTTTTTCTTTATTGCCATTGTGAAGAATCACTTAATAAAATGACTATTATTTGCGATGGGAATACAGTAAAAGAATACGATAGTGATAAAAATAATATTTTAGATATGCTTGAAGCTGGTTCAGCAGTTTTTGCAATTGATGTTGGTAGGATATGTAAACGCGTGGAATCTGACTTACAATCTGAAATATTTACTCCATTTAATGAATTAAATCAGTAAAATTTAACGTCAGAAGGTAGATAAAGGTAAGAGGTAAGAAGGTAGATAAAGGTAAGATATGAGCGTTTTACTATATGCTATCCCAAGCGTAATGTGGCTTATTTCTATAGTATTGCTTATCGCCAGTTCTTTAGAATCTTTATTTTTATTATTCAATATTAAAAATCTTAAGCAATATACAAATAAAGACGTCAAAGAAAACATAAATGAACATACAAAAGTACACGTTAAAGAAGACGTTAAAGTAAAAAAACTTAGCTGGACTAGTGTTATAGCTCATTGTTTTGCATTGCCATTTGCAATGGCATATGGGATGGTTTATAGAATACTTCAAAGCTGTGTTGTCGCACCTTCAAAAATTGCACAAACAATAGAATTTATTTTTATTTCTTCAGTAATCATTTTTATTATTTTATGGATTATTAGTATTGCTGTTATAATAATCCATTTGTCGTTTGCTACAAAGCAAGAGGATCTGATTTACAAACGAATAAACAAATTCGCGTAAAAGAAAGTATGCAACTTAACGATATTAAAGTTAAAAATTAAAAGCTATTTTATAATCCAATTTGACATAACGTACATTATCGGAAATATCTAATAGAATCAAGCAAAACAAATAACGATATATTTACTTACATTCATCAAAATATTCAATAACTGCATAAGCAAGTTCATTCACATTATTTATAATGCGGTATGCTCCATGCAAATGAAGCTCATTTTGCTCAGCATAACCCCATCCGCATCCTAAACAATCAATTCCGCATTCTTTAGCGCCGTCCACGTCAGTCCAACGATCACCAACCATTAAAGCTTTATCTTCATTAAGCTCAAACTTCATATTTTCAAACGCATAACGAATAACTTGAGCTTTTTTAATTCGCGACATATCACGACTAGCACCGTAAATTGCATCAACCATTTTATCAATACCAAAACGCCTAGCTATAGGCTCAATTTGATATTCAGGCTTACAAGATGCAATCGCCAAATAAAAACCAGATTCACGAAGAATATTAAGCTGCTCATCAATTCCATCATAAAGGCGATTTAAAAAATTACCTGTAATAAGCGTACCTGAATTATTCGGATCTTCAAAGGTAGGTACTTGAGAATAATACTTACGATATAACTGAACTCCTAAATCTTGCAAATCTTTAGGCATATGATTTCGCTGAAAAGACTCAAGAATCGATGGGCCAATAAATCTTCGCATTTCAGCATCATCTGGAATAGGCATGTTAAGCTCTTTCATAGCTTTCTTAGCACATGCAATAATACCTTGATGAGACTGAGTAATAGTCCCGTCTAAATCTAATAATACTACTCTCATAATCAATAGTTTGAAATCAAATTGCGAAAGCAATCACTCGTAATCTGGAATCCAACCTTCTTTATGCATCTTCAAACGCTTCTCAAGAAGAGCCTTCAATTCTTCTTCGCTTCTACGTTCTAAAAGCATATCCCAATGTGTTCTAGATGGCTTATTAAATTCATCATCTTGATTATCTTCATCACCCTCGCGATGCGCAATATTTCCACATCTGCATTCCCACTCTTCAGGAACATCAGCTCCTTTAGCAAAAGGAAGAATAGTTCTATGACCTTTAGGGCATACATATGCAATATCAACACGAGCAGCAAAATCAACATTGTCATCTGATTCCAAAGACTTTGCTCCAATACTCATGCCTCTTAAACTGCGCTCTGCCATTTTTCTCCTTATAATTTATAATCTACAAATTACTCTGATACAAACTAGAGTAATGTTACGCCGGACGAGTTATCTAAGTCAACTATAGACTAATATACAATACTTTTTTATTAGCAAAAACTCTATATAATTAGCACATATTTTTGCAATTCATAAAATAAGATAAATATAATAAATACAATAAATATGATACTTATAACACTTATAACACTTATCTACAAGTCAGAATATGCAACTACTCCTCTATTTAATAATTCAGCTGCTTGACGAGCTTTGCTAGCTAGTGATTTATCTACGCTTTCAATAGAGTTAAGATAATCTTCAGCAGAATATAATTGCATAAGAATATCTATTAAACGCTTAGCTTGACGTACAAAATCACCTCCAGTAATGTCTGAATTTTGCAGAATTATAGACAAATCTGCACCTTGCGCCCAATCGTACATCATGTCTAAAGCTCCACATTCAAGAGGCATTAAAGGATCTAAATTACACTTAACACATAAATTATTTACTTCCATAAATAAAGCTTTAAGTTTTCCAATAGTTCTAAAAACAGCTCCATTTTGTCCACCTGGATATCTTCTAGGCTCTGAAGAAGAAATACCTCTAGGCTCATAAACTAATGAAGATAAACATGATGCTAATTCTATTGCAGAAAGATTGTTAAATAATCCTTCACAAATAGCTTGAGCAAAAACAACATCGCGCTCGTTATATAATCTACGCAATAATTGACCTTTATTAGTTAAACTAATGCTAGTATTTGAACTATTTTCAATGTTCTTTTCATTAACAGCAAAATATGATTCTTTAGTTTTGTCACCAGAAGATAAATAGCCTAAGGCATATAGAACATCACAAATATTATCGAAACAACGAGCTACAGAACCAGTTCTAGACTCATAACGTTGTTGAACTTGTTGTAATTCTTTTTTCTCTCGTACCCAATGATATCCCCAACGCAAATGATCTTGTATATCTTTACAACCAGCGCATGGATGCTCTCTTTCTTTCTCGCGCAATTTAGCAATAATATTATCTAAATTTTGAAACGCTAAAGACCTTTCTTTTTCAGTTTCAAAAATCGTATGCTTAAGCTTTTTACGCCCAATCAACTGAGCATTTTTAAGTTCCATTCTTAAAGACATAAATTCTGCAAAATCGCCGCAGGAGCAATAAAAAGCCTTTTCATAAGCTTTAAGAGCTTGAGTTAATTCAATCATTCTAGAATGAAGTCTTTGTGCATGCTCATTAGCTTCCCATTGAGCAAATGATGAATCTAAAGTTATTCTAGCTGTAGCTGCATCACTATTATTCAACAAATTAACAGCCATATTAAACGTAGGTACAAAGCTAGAATGCAAAGGATAGACACGCTTACTTGATAATGACGCAGCTTTAGAAGGATTAAAATCAGAATAATCTACTAAAATTGCATGACCAATCGTATCAATTCCACGTCTTCCTGCACGACCAGTTAATTGAGTAAATTCTCCAGGAGTTAAAGGAACATGACCAGTACCATCAAATTTAACTAGTTTTTCTACAACTACACTTCTAGCTGGCATATTCAAACCTAAAGCAAGAGTTTCAGTCGCAAAAACAACTTTAATAAGACCACGCTCAAAAAGAGTTTCAACAATATGCCTAAATAATGCAATCATACCTGCATGATGAGGTGCAAAACCTTGCTCTAATGCATATCTGAAAGACTCAAAATTAAGCGCGCGCAAATCATCTTTACTCAATTGATTAGAAACAATCGAATCAACTATTTTGCGTATTTCATACATTTCATCGTCGCTCGTAAGAGTTAAACCAGCGTTTATGCATTGACGCACAGCTTGATCGCATCCAGCTCTTGAAAAAATAAAATAAATTCCTGGAAGCATTCCAAGATAATCTAACTCATCAATTACAGCCCAACGCTTAGGAGTATAACGTAAAGCTAAACTTTTAGATTCTTCATCATTTTTTCGCGTCCGATATTGCCTCTTTAATAAATGACTATTTACTTTTTTAGACGAACGAAAATTCTTAGAACTTTTTAGTTTTACTCTGCTAGCACGATTTTCCAAATCGCAAATAGCACGAATCAAAGCAGGATTAACATGATTGTTATCAGATTTTTTCTTATCGTAAAGATCAAATATTTCAGGCTCACTTTTAGAGTTTTTTTGAATAATTACATGACGCTCTAACGGAACTGGACGATGCTCATCTACAATTAAATGCGTTTTTCCTCTCACAGAAGAAATCCAAGCAGAAAAATCTTCTACATTAGAAACAGTAGCAGAAAGACCAATAATAGTAACATATTTAGGTAAATGAATTATTACTTCTTCCCAAACAGCTCCCCTGAATTTGTCTGCTAAGAAATGAATTTCATCAAGAACTACATATCCAAGTGACTGTAATGTAATAGAACGCTCATAAAGCATATTGCGTAAAACTTCAGTAGTCATAACTACAATATCTGCTTCAGGATTAACTGATGTATCTCCTGTAAGCAAACCTACTTTGTCACAACCTAATTTTTCAGATAAATCGTGATATTTCTGATTGCTTAAAGCTTTTATAGGCGTAGTATAAAAGGTTTTCACTCCCCTAGTAAGACCGAGAAAAACAGCAAAATCAGCTATAACAGTTTTACCTGCACCTGTAGGAGCTGCGACTAATACATTATTACCATTTTCTAATGCTTCATTCGCTTCTTTTTGAAAATCATCAAGTTCAAATGGCAATGTTTCTTCAAATTTCGATGCCATTGTTTGCTTATATTGCTGATTTTTGCGGAAAGATGCGTATCGCGCTGAAGGAGAAAGACTATTTTCACATGTCATAGATGAATTATAAGACTTAGATAAATTATATGAATCACTACTCATTAAAAATCAATCGTGTAAATCGTGTAAATTAGAAGAATCGCTAGAATCGCTAGAATTAAGCTCTTCTTCTCGCAAAGACTTATTGCTCCAATGTTGCCAAACCAATTTGTGTATTTCTTTTTTACGCTCATCGCGCAAAATAACTCGTTTATGTGCCTCTTCATACCTACGAGCAGCAACAGCAATCGGCTGAGTAAATAACGGCTTATCATCTACTGTTTTATTATCTAAAGTATCGAATCTATCGTAAATATCCGATATTTTATCTGCACTTTCAGATACAACAACAAGACCTTTATTCAACTTAATGAATGCATAAACAGAACCTATTAAAAACATTGATACGAAAAATATAGCTAAAATTAGCCAAATCCACCAAGGCATCAATATACCTCCGAACCTTCTTCAAAAGATTCATCACTACCCTGTTGAATACTTAGTTCGCGCTTAGTTCTAGCAAGAATCATAGTACGCAATGTTTCAGGGCAAACAGCCTTAATATGACGAGCATGAGCAATACAAAAAGCAACGAACCAAGAATCAGATGAAACTACCAAATGAACTTTCAATCCATCGCCATACTGTTCAACTCTTGCACCAGAAAGATTTTTAACAAAGTTCAACTCTGTTTCATCAGTTATAAACGAAGTTTCAGTACCGTTATCAAAGCTCCAAGTACGCAATTCACTAACAGGAATATCAGGTATATCAACTTCAGAAAGCGGCTTTAATACTTCAGCATGCTCAATTCTAGCTACACGCAAAACTTGCCAAATTCGAGGCAAACCGTTAGCTTTGTTAATTGAAGTATCTTTAACAACTAAAGAACGCTTTTCTTCAGGAGTTTGCTCTAAAACGTCAGTCCATACAGCAACGTAATAAACACCTTCATCAACAAAGACTTTAGAAGGAGCTACAACTTTACGACGAATTCTTCCAGCTCCGTCAGTGTACTCCATATCAAGCAATGATTTAGATGATATAGCGCTACGAACAATAGAGCAATTACGCGGCTCAATCTCATAACCTGTAAGACTTAACCAAGGAGTTTCACCAGGACGAACATGCTTGCGTAAACGCATATAAAGTGACTCTGCAATAGCTCTTTGAGCATCAGGCAATAATGGAGAATATGCAAGATAATTTACAGATGCAGTAAGCATACTCATATATTGCTGTGATATTCCAGCTAAGCGTTCAAGTCCCAATGAATTAGTTGCAGAAACTATTCCCTCATCCTCTAAAAGCGACCAGTCAATTTCAAAGAACTGACTTCCAGCCATTTCTCCATCGTCAGAAACAGTAAGAAGAGTGCTCACATCTTTTTGCAAAATAGCTACAAAACGACGTAACTCTTCTTCATTTTTAGGATTACCAATAAAACGAACAGCAAGCTCATCAAGTGGGAATTCTTCGCCTAAATGAGCAGAAAGGAATAACATCAATCTCAAACGACGATCAACTTCGCTTCCAGTTTGGAAAGAAGAGGATTTTTTAGCGCGTGGCTTATCGTTTTCGCACTCAGATAATGAATCTTCGCAATTATTCATAGAGCTTTCTTCATCTTGCTCTATAACAGATTCATCATCGCATGACTCGAATTTCAAAGCAGCATGAAGACGTCTATTAAAAGCATCTACAGCTTCTTGAGGGCTTACAACAGAAGATCCAGGATGCTCAAGCACAAACATAGCTAAATCATCAGAATCAGTATAAGCAACATTCAAATGCTCACCATCAACATCAACAGTTGCAGCAAATCTTCTAGAATCAATAACTTTAACTAAATCGTCTGGAATAACTTGAGTACCTAATCCGGGTGCAATTGAATCTAAACCTAATCCAGGAATAGGCGCTTGTGGAACTCTAGGAGCTGTTCTAGAAGTATGTTGCTGCTCGTGTTGATTAGATTCAGACGAAGAAATCGACATTGAGCGAGCTAAATAATTAGCTGCAGCAAGAACAGGAAGCTCCTCTTGCTTAAAACGAAGACGCACACGAGGCTCATCACCGAGTTGCAAACGGTATGAAGCAAAATCCTGACCTTCTGATTTAGAAGAATATTCAGGTTGACGAGATTCAATAGCGATTCCCATTGCAGCAAGCTTAGCGCGATCTCTTTGGAACTGCTTTGCAAATGCAGCTTTAGCAGCTTGATCTGCAAGCTCTCCATAAGAGTCAGCGTATGCTTTGACTCGTTGAGCTATTTGCCTTGAAGTAAGCCATTGCGGAAACGCGGAAGATAATACAGCAAGCACATCTAACTCATGCTTACCCCATTTATCGGAAAAACGTCGCCTTCCGTTAGTTCCTTCTGCCATTATTCCTCACGTCTCGTTGCTTGATATCTTTTTATATTCTACATGCTTAACAAAAAACTACTATAAAAAGCTCTAACACGGAAGAAGAAAACTAAACTTCACTAGCTTTTTATGGTTTTTCTTCATAAGCATGCCTTCTCTATTTTAATAGGCTTTTCCTATACGTGTGGACATTTTTGAAAATCATTATATTTTTCTTGAATATTTTTAATAAAACAGGCTAAAAACGTTGATATAAAGCCCTTTTTTTGCGACACGCCCAAACCTAAATAATAAACAATAACTATAAATTTTATTATAAAAATGACTTTTAGCGTTTATTTTCAACTGTTTATTCAAATAAAATATTGAAATCCAAACGTAAAATTGCTTATTTATTTAATAAAACACAATAAACAATAGCGAAAAATCGGGAATAAAATACTCTAACTAAAAATTACACCCACGAATCCGGCTCAATCCCTTGAGGTCCAACAAAACTACCATTAGGAACATAATTAGGCTCACCTGAATCTTGTAAAACAGCATCCGCAAACATAGATACTTGATTACCAAAAGTCCAATCTCCTTTAATAGTAACAGACTTAGCAGCAGCTAAAGCAGGAACAGAATACGGGAATCTTTCATTAAAATCATCTATATTTCTGTAATAACGCGGATCTAAATCTATATCTGGAAATATGTAATTTCCATCCTCCATTTCATATGAATCAGTCAAATGGAATCTATCAGATCGCATAATAAACAAATCATTCGTGGTCTTTACAGGCAGAAAACGCATTCGATCAACTTCAACACAAATTGCATCATCAAAAAGCGACACAGCAGCACCCATAGCTGTTTCTAATTGAACAACTTTAGCGCTTTCAGGATTAGTTGGATCTACTGTTTTATTATTGCAAATAACAGGTAGAGGCAATACGCCGTTATATTTCTTTAACATTTTCTTCAACGCATCAATGCGAATCCAAATATTATTTGTATTAAAATACGGATGCTTATTTATACTTTGAGCAGATCGTTTATCTTCAGGATTAACTTGACTCATTTCGCGTAATAACATACGTCCAGTTTCAATATCTCGAACAATATGTCCGCCTTTTCTATCTGCTTGAGTGCGTTTAGCAACTTCAATCATAAAAGGAGCGTGAGTATTTTCGAAATATTGCGCAAGAGTTCTAGACGGACGAGCACCCAAATTGTCTGAATTTGAAATGAATAAATAAGAAAAGCCACACTCTGACAATTTGTCTAATATGCCTGATTCCCAAATAGTTGAATACAAATCACCATGTCCAGGAGGACACCATTCTAAAGTCGGATCTTCTGGATAAGAAACTGGCTCACCAGTTTGTGCTAAAATTTTTGGTTCTTGATGTTGAATAATCTCAACAGGAATATCGTTTTGAACAAATTTACGATTTCTTTTCAATACTTGCAAAGTGTCTTTAGAAGTACGGAAAGAATTCATAAGAATCAAAGGCAAATCCACGCCTAAACGTTGACGAGCAGTAAGAACTTGACCAATTATAATATCTATGAAACGCATTTGACGCGCTTTGTGCCGCCGCACAGGAAGTAAGGATTTCGCACAAGAAAGCCCCATTGAAGTTCCTAAACCACCGTTCAGCTTTATAAAAGCTGTTTTTGCAAACGCCTTAACTGCTTTATCGTGATCGATAGTTTCATAAATCTCGTGAAAACTAGGAACTGTTTTAATCGGCTCAACATCATGTTCGCGAATAAAAGATCCTTTTTCGTTATTACGCCATACTTCATATAAATGTGAAAACTGTGCTATTGCAGTATCGCTCATTCCAGCATCGCGCATCTTTGAAGCAGACAACTCAAATGTTTCATCCATAGCAACTAGCCTCCCCATTTACAAATATGACTTTTAATAGTTTATCTTTTTATATAAACTCACGCAAACATAAAACATAACACACAATAAATAACAACTAAAACTGCAACTAAAAAGCATAAAACAACAAAAAACTTTTTGGGAAATAACACGACATTTTGTATTAAAACAAAAATAAAACGATTGCAGAATTTTTACAAGCTAACATCCACAATCGTTTTATTCTATAACTAATCTAGTTAAATTCGTAATGCATATTGCATTAAATACTATCTATCTTTATCACTATCTTATACCTATATTTAGTAACCTTTTTCTTATATCTCTCTAGCACCCAATCTATCTGTGCTTACTACTACATATCTTTATCAACCTCTTTATTAGTATCTTTAGCACTATCTTTATCAACCTCTTTATCATCATTCATGCCATAATGATGCTCGTCATATCCTTGCAAATAACGAGTTTGACGCCAATGATGAATAGAAGCATTAGTTCCGCGATGATGCACGTGATACTTTCTAGGAGTTCCACCATGAGGCAATTCCTCAACTTCTTCAGCTACAGCAATCTGATTAACGTTAGAAGGATCCATAATTGCAATAGGAGCAACAGGCTCTGCTTCAGTTGGAGCTGCAGTTCTATTCTTAATATGAGATGGTAACCATTGTGCAAACCATGAAAGAGCCCAACAAATCAAGAAGTAGATTATTGCAGCAATACTAAGAGTTTGCAAAATATTGAAATACATAGATCCTAATCGTCTAGATTCTTGTAACAAATCTGTATACATAATGATTGAACCTAAAGCTGTATCTTTTAGAACAACTACAATTTGAGTTACAGCAGCAGGCATCATAGCAATAACAGCCTGTGGCATCTCAATTTGAGTTAAAGATTGATAATGACTTAATCCAAGAGCCAGAGATGCTTCACGCTGACCATTAGGCAAATTACCTACGCCTGAACGCACTAATTCCGCAACAACAGAACCATTATATAAGATTAAAGCAAGCACTACAGCCCAATACGATGCGCTTTTTATTCCAGAAAAAGCAAATCCTCTCCACAAGAAAATCATAAGCAATAAAACTGGAACAGCTCGGCAAAATTCTACAATAATTGCAGAAACACTTCTAATAAGAAAATTAGGAAGAAGACGACATAATCCAAAGAATAATCCAAAAACTATAGACCCTACTATTGCAAGCAATGAAGCTTTTAAAGTCATCCATAAGCCTGGAAGATAAAAATCAATCCAAGCTTCAGACTCAACAGCAGGTTTGATAAGTTCTAAAGATAATTGATTTTCACCATGAGGAGGATTAGTTAAACGCGCAATAATAGCAATAACAATTAAAACAAACACGAAACCCGCAATAATATTAGCGATACGTATTTTTTTAGATGCATTAGGACCAGGAGCGTCAAATAAAAGCGATTGTTCTTTATTAGACATAATATTCACCTTCTGTCATCTTCTCACAGCAAGTTTATTAGAAAGATACGTTGTAAGAATACCTATTGGAATAATCAAAATAATGTAGCCAAAAGCAAAAATAAGGAAGATTGGAATAATCAAATCTGAATGTCTTTCAATCATCTCACTCATCATTGTTGAAGTTTCTGTTGCAACAGAAGCAGCAGCTGCAACAGTTGAATTTTTCAATAATGCTATAAACGTATTTCCTAAAGGAGCAACAGATCCGCAAAAAGTTTGTGGAAGTATTACATTAAAAGCAGATTGGAAGAAATTTAATCCTAAAGCTCTGCACGCTTCAGCTTGACCAATAGGAACAGTATTCAATCCAGATCTCAAAGATTCACATACGAATGCTGCTGTATAAAGCGATAATCCTGTAATAGCAAGCCAGAAGAAATTAACATCAAAGATTTTAGAAAAACCAAGTTTTAATTGTGCATAAACTCCAAGAACCATAAAAACCATGATTATTGTAAGCGGCATATTTTTGAAAAACTCAACATAAACACTTGCAACAATACGAAGTGATGCAATAGGGCTTATTCTCATAATTACCAAAATAATGCCAATAATCACAGAAAATAATATGCTCCACAATGTTATTTCGATATTAACAAGGAAAGCAGAAAGAATATTATATGACGAAAAAAGTTGAATAAAATCTTGCATTATCACTCACCTTCCTTAGGAGTTGGCGGATTATAAGTAGAATTTGGTTTGAAATTAGTTCCACGTAAATTATCATCTAAAGCTCGTTTCCATGATCCATTTTTAATCATGCCTTTTAACGCTTCGTTAATGCGTTTAGCTAGTTTCTTATTCCCTTTTTTAATTCCAATGCCATAATATTCAGCCGTAAAAGGTTTTCCGACTAACCTAAGTCGTCCTCTTGATGCAGTAGCTAAACCTGCCAAAATAATATCGTCTGTTGTTACTGCGTCTACTATTCCGGAGAATAATGCAGTAGCGCATTCAGCATAACCAGGCTGTTGCATAAGTTGTACTTTTGAAGAGAATTTCTCTTTAATAACTATCGCAGACGTTGAGCCGGTTACAGAGCATAAACGTTTCCCGTTTAAATCTTCAGGTCCATTGATATTTGTTTCATCTTTTCGTACTAATAAATCTTGTCCTGCAACAAAATAAGGCCCTGCAAAAGATACTGTATTCTTACGAGCATCCGTAATGGAATATGAAGCAACAATAATATCTACATCGCCATTCTGTAACATTGCTTCACGCTGTTTAGATGGAGATTCTTTCCAAACAATTTGATCTTCAGAATAACCCAATTCCCTAGCGATATATTTTGCAACATCTACATCAAATCCAACATAAGTTCCAGATTTTTTAAAACCGATACCAGGCTGATCAAATTTAATTCCAATGCGTATTACTTTCTTACCATCACTACGATCGCAAGCAGTAAGCGGAATAACACAACATAGAGCACAAAGCATTGCTAATATCGCACGAAAAATACGATTATGTAATAATTTCATATATTCCCCTTCAGAAGAACTGTTTTTATAAGTTTTAGTATTTAAGCTAAAAGGAAAATGAAAGCGCTATTAGTGAGTGAGAATCTTCGAAAGAAAATCTTTTGCTCTATCGGTTTTAGGATGCTCGAAGAATTCTTCTGGAGTACCTTGCTCTAAAATTTGACCATCTGCCATAAACACAATACGATCTGCAGCGATACGCGCGAATCCCATTTCATGAGTAACGCAAATCATAGTCATACCTTCTTTTGCAAGTTCAACCATAACGTCTAATACTTCATTGACCATTTCTGGATCAAGAGCTGAAGTTGGCTCATCAAAAAGCATAACCTTAGGTTGCATAGCAAGAGCTCTAGCAATAGCAACACGTTGTTGTTGACCGCCTGAAAGCTGAGAAGGCATTTTATTCGCTTGACTATCTACACCAACTCGCTTAAGCAAATCCATTGCTAGACTCTGCGCACTTTGTTGATCCATGTGTCGAACTTTAATAGGAGCTAAAGTTACGTTTTCTAGAATTGTTTTATTAGCAAATAAATTAAAGGATTGAAATACCATACCAACTTCTGCACGTAATGCTGTAAGTTCTTTACCTTCTTGAGGAAGAGGCTTACTATCTATACGTATATCACCTGAATCGATTGGTTCTAGGCGATTTATAGTTCTGCACATAGTGGATTTTCCAGATCCTGAAGGACCTACTATAACTAAAACTTCACCTTTATTAACTGTAAGATTTATATCTTTAAGAACATGAAGCTTACCAAAATATTTTTCAACATGACTTAATTCCACTAAAGGCATAGAATTTTCACGCGGTTGATTGTCGCTTTGAATTGTATCTTTTTCAATATGATTTGTAGTTAATTCTTCTTTACTCATATGAAAGAGCTTAATATATTTGTGTTACACACAGTTATCAACGCAGTTACTTTTTGTAACTCTTAAGTTACAAATATGCCGCTGATATAGAAGAATCAATACTTCTTGTTATCAACGGCATACTTTTTCGTAACATATGCAGATTATTTAATGAAAAATCTGCTAAATACTAAATATTTTTATTCTTCATCAGGATCGTAATCAACGCCAGTTTCTGCACGTTGTTCGTCTGAAATTGGGGCTGGAGCACCAGTTAGAGGATCACGACCGCCACCAGCCTTAGGGAATGCAATAACATCGCGGATAGAGCTAGCTCCTGCCAAAATAGCAGCAGTTCGATCCCATCCTAAAGCAATACCAGCGTGAGGTGGAGCACCATACTTAAAAGCTTCAAGCAAGAATCCAAACTTTTCATCTGCTTCTTCTTTATCAATTCCAAGAACATTAAGCACGCGATCTTGAATGTCATCTCTGTGAATACGCACAGAACCGCCACCCATTTCATTACCATTGCACACAATATCGTAAGAATCACTCATTGCATGCTCAGGATCTTTATCGAATTTATCAATCCAATCAGCAGATGGCATTGTAAACGGATGATGCATAGAAGTCCACTTTGAGTGACCGACAGCAACATCATCATCATCTGGATCATCAGTACGCTTAAACAGTGGGAAGTCAACAACCCAAGTAAAAGCAAATTCATCTGGATGTAGCAATCCTGCACGGCTTGCAAGCTCAACACGAACTGCACCAAGCAAAAGCTGTGAAGATTCGCGGCTTCCTGCTGCGAAGAACACTGCATCGCCATCCTCTGCTCCAACAGCTTGCTTAAGACCTGCGCGCTCTTCTTCAGAAAGATTCTTAGCAACAGGACCTTTCAGCTCGCCATCTTCACCAAACACAACGTAAGCCAATCCCTTAGCTCCGCGCTGCTTAGCCCAATCTTGCCAAGCGTCAAACTGACGGCGAGGAGTTGCAGCACCACCCTTAAAGAGTACAGCACCAACATATGTCGCTTGGAATACTCTAAATGGAGTATCCTTAAAGAAGTCAGTCAACTCAATAAGTGGGTTTCCAAAACGCAAATCTGGCTTATCAGAACCATACTTATCCATTGCTTCTTGCCAAGTAATGCGAGGCAAAGGAAGAGTAATTTCATGTCCTGCTTCCTTCCAAATTGCAGCAATAACGCGCTCAGCCATAGCCATAACATCTTCTTGGCTTACAAAGCTCATTTCCATATCGAGCTGAGTAAATTCAGGCTGACGATCTGCACGGAAGTCTTCATCGCGATAGCAGCGAGCAAGCTGATAGTAACGCTCAACGCCAGAAACCATAAGAAGCTGCTTTAAGAGCTGCGGAGACTGTGGAAGAGCATACCAAGAGCCTGGAACCAAGCGTGCTGGAACAACAAAGTCACGCGCTCCTTCTGGAGTGGACTTAATAAATGTTGGTGTTTCAACCTCAGTGAAGTCCATATCTTCCAAAGCGTGACGAGCAGCCTTAGCCATATCAGAGCGGAGTTTTAAATTGCGTTGCATAGACGGGCGGCGCAAATCAAGATAACGATACTTTAAACGTACATCTTCGCTAGGAAGCTTGTTTTCTGACTCGTTTTCCAAAGCTGTTGAAACTTGGAATGGTAATGCATCTGACTTTGAAAGAACAGTAACTGTTTGCGCAACAATCTCAATCTTACCTGTTGCCAAGTGATCATTTTCATTACCATCTGGACGCAGACGAACTTCGCCTGTTATTTGCACAACAAATTCGCTTCTTAATGGTCTAGCTGTTTCTTCGTCATAGATAACAACTTGTACTAATCCTGTATTATCTCGAACATCAACAAAGGCAACGCCACCGTGATCACGGCGACGATCAACCCAACCTGCGATGGTTACTTTTTGCCCGACCAATGCTTCAGTCACTTCAACGGCATGGTGCGTACGATACGCCGTTTGGCTCATAAGTCCACTTCCTCTATGTTCTAATAATGATGTAATCATTTTTCCATTGACACAAATCTGTGCTTATTTACGCAAGTAAAAATACGCGCAAACTATTTAGCACAGGAAACTGTCTGCCGGGCATACACAGTATCTGGTTGCCACGACGTGACATTTGCTGATTCTTGATCTCCTGTAATTATGTTCTTTACTTCATCTTGACAAGACTCAGATTCGGTACTATCTGCAGGGAACCAAACGTAAGGAATACCAAGCTTGTCAGCGTACTTTATTTGCTTTCCAAGTTTTGCTGCAGTAGGAGCAACATCAGTTGCAATACCACGATCACGCAAAGCTTTAGCGATAGCATTGCAATGAGGACGATCTTCCTCATTCCACACTGCAACAAGTACCGCTGCAGGAGAAACTCTAGAAACAGTTGCGTGAGCCGTGTGAAGCATATAAGAAACTAAACGAGATAATCCAATAGAAAGACCAACTCCAGGATACTTTTTCTTACCTTGAGAAACAAGATTATCGTAGCGTCCTCCAGAGCAAATAGATCCTAAAGATGACACACCATCAAGGAAAGTTTCATAAACTGAGCCAGTGTAATAATCAAGACCACGAGCAATCTTCAAATCAGCAACAACACTACCAGGTCGAATCTTAGATGCTTCATCAACGATCATTGATAACGTTTCAACTCCTTGTAAAGATAGAGCATATGATTCGTTATCTTCATCTCGAACAATATTATGCTTATCACATAGAGAATTAAAACGCTCTTTAAGCTCTTCACCAGTTTTAGCGCGAAGCTGCGCTAATTCTAAGCAAGCAGCAGCTTGAGAATCTGTAGCACCGCATTCTTTTACAAGAAGTTTAAATACTTCATCGTAGCCAATTTTATCTAATTTATCGATTTCTCGTAGAACTCCTTCAATATCACTTAAACCAATCCCACGATAGAAACCTTCTGAA
Source organism: uncultured Gardnerella sp. (assembly GCF_947280595.1). Lineage (NCBI taxonomy): Bacteria > Bacillati > Actinomycetota > Actinomycetes > Bifidobacteriales > Bifidobacteriaceae > Gardnerella > uncultured Gardnerella sp. The sequence goes on from NZ_CAMYOS010000001.1 coordinate 119,766, forward strand.
AGCTTACGATTATTAGCATGAACAGTGGCTTTAGGAAGTCCAAACTCACGCAAACGCTCAAGAGCTTCAACCATAACTAACGGTAATTCAACTTCATAATGGGATGGCAAATCGCCATTAGAAACAACGTCAATATCCGCTTGTACAAATTCGCGAAAACGACCTTCTTGCGGACGCTCCCCTCTCCAAACCTTTTGCATTTGCCAACGCTTGAACGGAAACGCCAAGTCGCCTGTATGCTCAACAACATAACGACTAAGCGGAACAGTCAAATCAAAATGCAATCCTATACGTTCTTCAACAGGAGTTTTAGATTCATTACCAACTTCTTGCAAACGAGATAATAAATAAATTTCTTTACTTGTTTCACCTTTTTTTAATAAACTTGAACCTTGCTCAACAGCTCGCGTTTCAATGCCAATAAAACCGTTGAGTTCAAAGACTTCTCTAAGTGTATCAATCACGCGTTGCTCAACAGCACGTTCACTAGGAAGCCATTCAGGGAAACCAGATATTGATGAGCCTTGTACCATGTCCACTATAATAGGTGATGTTACGGAAAATTGTGACCAAAAGTTATACTATTCGTAACACTGTTACCGTGCATATGCTGTAAGGAGTTGTCCCGTGAGCGAACAGACTAAACCAGAAGAAACTACTCAACTCAATGCTACACCAAAACCGCATGCGCCGTCGCCTGCGAATTTTGCTAATAAAACTCGAGTTGTAGCTCAAACCCCTACTATTTCTTATAGTGAGGAAGACGTAAAAAACGCTGAAAAGTTTGGCAGAGTTGATGAAAATGGCACCGTTTACGTGCGAGAAGGTGACACTGAACGTGAAGTAGGACAATACTCTACTGGTACACCAGAAGATGCCCTTACTTTCTACGTGCACCGCTACTTAGATTTAAAGATTAAACTTGATCTTTTTGAAAAAAGACTCGCATCAACAAATGTGAAACCTAAAGAAATTGACGAATCAGTCAACACTTTAGAATCCGAATTAAGTGAGCCTGCAGTTGTTGGAGATATCGCTGCTTTACGAGCGCGACACGCCGAATTAAAGGCTCGTGGAGAAAATAAAAAAGAAGAAATTGCAAAAGCTCGCAAAGATGCAATCGAAAAAGCTCTTAAAGAGCGAACAGCAATAGTTGAACAAGCTGAATCGTTAGTTGAGAATATGACAGAGTCAACTAATTGGCGCTCTTTAGGAGATAAGTTGCGCTCGCTTTTTGACAAGTGGCAGCAACATCAGCGTACAAGTATTCATTTAGCTAAAGCAGATGCAGACGCACTATGGCAACGATTCTCTAAAGCTCGCTCTGCTTTTACAACAGCACGTAATGCTTGGGTTAAACAAAGAGATAGCGAACGCGATAATGCTAAGAATGTTAAAGAAGCTATTATTGCAGAAGCAGAAAGCTTAAAAACTTCTACAGATTGGCGTGAAACTTCCATGAAGTTTAATGCCTTAATGGATCGTTGGAAGAAAGCTGGAAATGCTGGACGTCAACACGATGACGAATTATGGACTAAGTTCCGTGAAGCTGCAGACGTATTCTATCACGCTCGTCAAGCAGATCGTGAAAAGATGAATGCAAGCGAGAAAGAGAATCTAGCTAAAAAAGAGTCACTACTCAAACAAGCTGAAGCTTTGCTGCCTGTTGAAAATGAAGAATCAGCAAAACAAGCACGAAAAGCTTTATCTGAAATTCAAGAACAGTGGGATGCTATCGGATTCGTTCCTCGCGATGATATGCGCCGCATTGAAAGCCGTTTGAATGAAGTTGATAAAAAGATTAAAGCTGTTGAAGAAGCTGCTTGGAAAGATAAAGATCCAGAAGCTAACGCTCGTAAATCAAGCTTTGCCTTGCAATTGAAAGCTCAACTTGACGAACTAGATGAAAGAATCGCAAACGAAAAAGATTCTAAGAGAAAAGCAAAACTTCAAGCAGAAAAAGCAACAAAAGAACAATGGCTCAACGCTATTAAATAAAATATAAACTCATGAGGCTGCGCAAGTTATCGCGTAGCCTCATTTTTTATTGCTAAACATTATATTAAATCAAGAAAAATAAGCAAGACTCAACAAAACTCAACAATAACCAACAATACTCAAAGAAATAATAATTACTTATGCAAATAATGATTAAATAAAATCAAAATAACAAATTAAATCAAAACACGATTTGAAAAAATTTTAAGATTTTTCAATTAAATCTTTAGCAAGCTTAATAAAAGTATTAGCTAAAGAAGAATCCGCTAATTTACCTTCTTTAGTTAGAACTGCAGGACGCCCACTCTCTGCCAATTCTCTGATAGAAGTATTTAAAGGAATTTTAGCTAGAAGAGGAACATTTTTATCAAGAGCTCTACAAAGCTGAGAACTAACACGCTTGCCTCCGCCAGAACCAAAAATTTCTAATCTCTCACCATTGTTATCAAACCAACTCATATTCTCAACAACGCCACGCACATTAACAGGAATTTGCAACGCCATAAGACCTGCTCGAACAGCAACATCTGAAGCACTTGGCTGAGGAGTAGTAACAACAACTAGCTCAACATTGGGCAATGATTGAGCAACAGCTAATGCCATATCTCCTGTACCAGGCGCTAAATCAAGTAAAAGAACATCAGGGCTACCCCACCAGACGTCTGAAAGAAATTGTTCTAGAGATCGTTGCAAACGAGGACCTCGCCAAAGAATCGCTCGATCTGTTCCAGCAAACATTCCAATAGAAATAAGCTTAACTCCCCAAGAAACAACAGGCATAAGCATTCCATTAAGATTAGTTGGCTGAGAATGTATGCCAAACATACCAGGCAAAGAAAAACCATAAACATCTGCATCAATAGCTGCAGTATCGTATCCTAATGATGCAAAAGTTGCAGCAAGATTAGCAGTTATTGAAGATTTACCAACACCACCTTTTCCAGATGCGATAGCAAAAATACGCGTAGTATTACCATTTTTATTAAAAGGATTTTCTTTACGCTCAGCTTTCAAATCCAATACGAGTTTTGAAAGCTTTTCTTTACTCATAGCACTTATATTTACATGAGGAATCAGATGAGCAGAGGGATATTTTTCTACAGCTGACTTAATTTTTTGCGTAATAACTTGAGCTAACGGGCAATCTGGAACAGTAAGCTCAATGTCAACAAAAACATCATAAGCTACACGATTTTTATTACTATTGCTTTCAATAGCGCAGCTTTCAATAGCGCAATTTGAATTAGCAAAGCTTTTATCAACATTATCTAAATGATTAAAATTAGCTAAATAATCATGATTCGCAACTACACGAACACCTGTTACCATATTTAATTCTGTAACAGATTTTCCTAATTCTGGGTCAATAACACTACCCAACAAATCATAAATACGAGTTTCTAATTCAATCAACTTATTACTCATATTCTATGATTCACTTTGCAAATCAAGCGTAATATCGTTACGCAAAGCCAATTCAACATCACCTGTTGTAAGTAAAATCTTAAATTGACTCTCATTTAATGTAGGTATACCAAGTTCTATAGCTTTAGTAGCTTTAGAACCAGCATTAGCACCAACAATCGCACAATAAGTATTTTTACTTACTGAAGAAGCAGCTTTACCTCCTCTAGATATAATTGCCTCTTTAGCAGAATCCCTAGTGAAATCCTCTAAAGAACCTGTAACAACAACAGTCTTGCCAATAAGAGTCTGTGTCTGATTGCTACTAGAAGAATCAGATTTGCCAACAACGCCAGCATTTTTCCAAGAAGATAATATCTCATATCGCCAATCATCTATATTCTTTGCTTTATCAAACCACTCGAATACTTCTTTTGCAATTTCTGATCCAACACCATCAATATTTGTAAGCTCTTCAATAGAAGCATTAGAAATATTATCTAACGACCCGAAATGTTGAGCAATCAGTCGTGCAGTAGGAGGACCTAAACGTCGAATAGAAAGCGCAACAAGAACACGCCATAATGCAGCATTTTTCCCTTTTTGCGAAATTTCATCTAGCATACTTCTAGTTGTTTCACTCGGACGCCTATAACAAGGAACGCTAATAGTCAAAAGATCACCATTTTTGCGCACTTGTTTATTTTTAACTCTAGTTACAAAAGCATCTAAAGGAACTTCAAAATCTGGGTAATCACTATTAAACTCATCTTGAGAATCAGTAGACGAAAAGTTCGACAAATTACGTTTAGCTTCTAACTCACGAGTCCAAAAAGCTGAAACCTGTTTCCATAATCCAGATCCGCCAATCTTTTTAGACCTTTTCTTTAGTTTTCCATCTTCCCCTAATTCATTCCACTGTTCAACAAGAGGAATTTCTTTCCAAACCATAACATTTTGTAAATCTTCTGCTTTAATATTAAAAATTCCAGCTTCACTGTGAAGAATTGGAGATTGATAATCAGGAAGATTAAAGTGAGCTTCCGGAATATTCGGCTTAGAAGACGAACCTCTATCAATAGTAATTTTATCTATATCAGGGCGATAAACTTCACAAGTAGTAGGCCTAGAATCCTCTGGATTCGCTAATGCTAATGCAGCAGCATCACCCAAATTCTCAATGTCGAACGCTTGCCTAGATGCTAAATGAATAATTCGCTCTGTAAGTTGTGCAGGGCAATTTTCAACATTAGGACAACGAATATCTTTATCCCCTTCTTTTGCAGGAGCAAGCTTTGTTCCACATGAAGGGCAAAATTCAGGCATCACAAATCTTCTTAGATTTTGCTCACGACCCTTGCGAGCACCTAAAACAGGTCCTACAAGCTCTGGAATTACATCTCCAGCTTTACGAACAACAACAGTATCTCCAATTAAAACGCCCTTATGTTCAACTTCATAAGGATTATGCAAAGTAGTACGAGATATAGTAGAACCAGCTACAGTTACAGGCTCAAGAACAGCTACTGGAGTTACTCTGCCTGTACGACCTACTTGAACAATAATATCTTTTAAAATAGTATTAACTTCTTCAGGAGGATACTTATACGCAATAGCCCATCTTGGAGCACGAGATGTTGCACCAAGTTTACGCTGTAAAGCACGATTATCTACTTTAACAACAATTCCATCTAAAGCATGAATTATAGAAGAACGATTTTCTCCATAATAATCAATCATATCTTGAATTTGCTCAAAATTATTTACATTTCGAGTATAAGGAGAAACTGGAACACCCCATTTTTTATAAAGTTCATAAGCATCTGATTGATTGAACGTTGTTTCACTATTTGCGTGTCTAGTAGATTTATTCCAACGCAATTGACCTAAACCATGAGCAAAAAAACTTAAATGTCTTGTTGATGTAATTCTAGGATCTTTTTGACGCAATGATCCAGCTGCAGCATTTCTAGGATTAGCAAAAGGCGATTTACCTGAATTCTCTTGTTCTTCGTTAAGCTTATAAAAATCCTTCCAAGACATAAAAACTTCGCCACGAATTTCCACAAATTCCGGTATATCTTCTGGATCATTTGCATTTAATTGCGTAGGTATAGCATCAATCGTTCTAACGTTTAACGAAATATCTTCACCAGTTACTCCATCGCCTCTAGTAAGACCTTGCTCAAGAGTACCATTTCGATAAATTAAATTTAAAGCTAAACCATCAATCTTTACTTCGCATGTCATAGGCAATGGTTCATTTTGCGACCAATGCAAATCTCTTAACACGCTATTGTACCAATCATGTAATTCTTCGAAAGAAAACACATCATCTAAGCTCATCATCCGAGATGGATGCTTTACAGGAGTAAAATCATTTGAAAAAGTACCACCAACTCTATGTGTTGGAGATTGAGGATTGTCTAATGTCGGAAAAGCAGATTCCAAAGAATTTAACATTCTCATTCTCGCATCATAAGCTGCATCTGAACTCGTAGGGCAATCTTCAACATAATAAGCAATTTGATCTGATTGAGCCCAAGCAGCTAGTTTAGACCACAATTTAGCAGCTTGCTCAGTTGTAAAGAATGAAAGTTGAATATTTTCTAATGCGAGAGCATCTGCATCTGTAGGCTCTAACTTAGCAATCCATTCATCATTATTTAAATTAGGATTCCATATATGAGCTTTGCGTGAAGAAGAACTATCTGCATCACTAGAAGAACTATCTGCATCGTTAGAAGGAATACCGTCTGCATTAGATAAACTATCTGCAGCATTAGAAGGACTATCAAAGGAATCTTGAGTATAAGTTTTATTATCAAAATCAAAAAGCGAAGGCTGAATACTTGAATTAGCAGCATCTTTTTTGCTTATACTCATATCTAATCCCTTTCTTATCAAAAAATCCAATAAATAAACAAGTTCAATTTTCAAATTACTATCGTTTATACAATATGATAATTCAACGCAAGTAACGTTATATCATTATATAAATCACATTATTAGATAAAAACACATTATCAATTTTTAGAATCTACTGTGCATTACAATCGCAAATTACTGTGCATTACAATCGCAAATCTACTATGCGTTAAGAGATCGCAAGAATTGCATTTGTATTGCATTGCTAACGTCATTATTTTCTTTAGAATAATTCATTCTAGCTGAAGCAACGCATAGTGTCCTAGCGATAACAAACATCCCATTATTTACTGTTTCTTTAGCAGCTGAATCTATAATAGAGCGAGCATTTGTATCTGGCCAATAAGGTATGTTTCTTGCTTTAAGAATCCTAATTATATCGTCCATCTCGTCAAATATTTGCATGCCTTGAGATTTCATTCTCGTTAAAAGCTCTTCTTTTTCAATATTTAAAGTTTCAATATGTTCTGGAGCAATACTTTCTGCCATTTGATAAGAAGCTAAAGCACTATCAAAATGATCTCGCATCCACTCAGCATAAGCTAATCTATAGTATGCGAATGCAGCATCATCTTGATCTAGAGCAACTCTCAAAGCATTCAAACATGCTGCGAAAACTGAATCCCAATCCTCATGACGAGATAACTCAGTAGCTAAACGCAAATGCGAAAGAGCATATGTAGGAGCATAAACAACCATTGAGCGCAAATGCTGCAAAGTTTTATTGCTATCGTGCAATTGCGAGTATATGTCCGCTAATTCCATATGAGAATAAAATAGACCATCTGGTATTAAACGCATAGACTCGTTATTATTAGCAAACATACGATTATAAATAACTCTCTCAGCATATGAATTGAAATACCTTGGTATTGATTTACCTTCAGAAAACATCGCATCATAATATGCTACATTTTTCTCATATTCTTCAATACCTTGTGATATTTCACCCATTTCTAATTGAGTATGAGCTTTAAGACGCATATTTCTTATATCTTTAGAAATATGAAAGTCTAGCTCAGGAATAGGATCCTCATCTATAAGAGATTTAGTTATAATTCCAGATTTTTCGCTCAACTCAGGATCATCTATTGAATTGATAATATCCATCGCCATATGAGCTTTTTCAGCAGTTGTTGGCATAAGCTCTGATGCAATATGATGGAAGTCAGAAACAGCTTGTTGCAATAAATCCTCTCTCTGAATTGCAAGACCTTTAGCACAAGAAGTTCCTAATATTGATTCTAAATAATCATTAAATTGACGATCTGAGAATTCTGGCTCTTCTTGAGCTCCTCTAGGAGCAAACTTAGTATCTCTTAAATCAAATGTTGGATCAACTGATTTTAATGCACCAGAAGAATCAATATTCATGTTTGCAAAAAACTCTTTATATGTTTTTATTGGATTTTTTAAACCATTAGAGCGTAAATATTCAACGAATTTTTTACGAGTAAAAGTAACAGTCATTAAAGTTTTACGAGATTTTTCATTTAACAAAGAGCGCGATGATTCATCTGAATTATTTTTATCATCAAATTCACTACTACTAGAAATAGTAGAATCACTAGAAGAGCTAGAAGAGCTTATATTATTAGCGCTTTCAGTGCGTGAGCTAATAGAACTAGAATCACAAGAAGAATCATATGCTTTTGCTTCATGAATTTGTTCAGGATTACCATGAACATCTCCATCTTTCGGCTCACCTTTTATATGCGTTTGTTGATTTACTAAATCATTTAACGCGCTTAAAGTACGATTCAAAAGCTTATCAATAGCATTATTATTAGCTGCAACCATTTCCTCTAAGCAAATCGAATCTAATCTAACAGATACATTTTTTACAGCAGGATTTGCAGCAAAAGCTATTAAAGCTAATATAATTCCCAATCGCAAATTGTATTCTGTTGTCATAGTAGCTATTTTTGAAGCGCTCAAATTAACCCAATGCTTTTTAAAAGCATCGTAAGAGCGGCGCGGCATAACTGAAGGTCCAACAGCCATAAATCCTATAGCAACATTTCCATCTTCAATATTAGAACGAAAATCAGCATCGAATCTAAAGGGAGTGCGCATAGTACGAATCCAATGCGATAATCTCTGCCTATACGCCCATTCATTATTAGTTCTATAGTCTTTGATCATAGAACTTTTTCTCTCATAACGAATTTGCTTCCATATAGTTTCAAGAGGCTTGATTTTATCGTCTTGTAAAGGACTTCCAAAATCATTTATGAATTTTAAGTAAGCACCAAAAGCTGGATCCTCTATCAAAGCAAAATCTATTTGTGCTGCCTGCTTATACGTGACTTCATTTTCTGTAAAATTACTGCCAGACGAAGAACTTTCTTCTATACAATCGCTAATAGCATGAATCCTATTCAATGCACCTTCAATAGACAAAACTACAAGAGCTGATTCTGGATCAAGAGCATTATCCCAAGAAATCTCATAATTTCTGGAAACACTAGATTCATTCAAATGCAAAACTTCAGCTCCATGCTTTTGCTCTAAAGATCGTATAGGATTAAGAGCTCCAGACTCATGCATTAAACGCTCAAAATATGCTTCTAATCCAGAATATCTAAGACCAGCAACTCGAATATTTTGTATATCTTTTACACTGTTTCTAATAGCACACAAAGGTGCTTGCGTATGAAGTCTATGGAAAATATTCTCAACACCAAAACTTGTTAAAATCTCTGAAATATTTGGAATTAAATAAGTAGCAAAAAATACTATAGCTATAGCATCTTTGTATTCAAGATTATATCTAAGAGACCCTGCTAAAGGCGTACGTGCTTGCTCAATAGTATATGATTTACGACCATTATTTTCTGCACAAAGCCACGAAGCAACCCATCTTGGACCTTCAAAAGGACCTGTATGAATAACAACATCTCCGCGCAAAACCCGGAATGTTGAAGATTTACACAATTGAGAAAAAGTATGCATGAAAAACTTGATTCTACCCCAAAAAGTATGAGATTTTTTTATCTCAAGTTTATTTTTTTCTTGACCCTCTTTACGAGCTTTTTCTTCTTCATTAAGTTCATGAGATTGAAAGAATTGATTCGCGTCAAAATTATTATAAATAGAGTCATCTTCATCATCACTGTTAGCACAATCGCAAGCTACGATTTTATTACTTCCAGTAATAATCAAATCATTATCTTCGTCAACACAATCTATATCTACACAATCACCATCTGTGTCGTCATAAAATGGGAAGTCATATCTATCTGGAGCATCATATAACTTAGATATTTTTTCTACTTCGTGAATAAGTTCAGGAGATTGTGAGCAAATTTCTTCAATCTCCTTATCCATACTTTCACTATCTTTATAATTTTCAAATGCTAAATTATCATCACTTTTAGGATCATAAGTTTCCTTGAAAGCTTCATTTATATTTTTACAAAAAGCACTAAATTTATTAGGTAATTTATTCCCGTAGAATCTAGATTTATCTTCAAGAATTATTTCTTGCTGTTTTAAAAGGTAAAGTGACGTAAAACGATAATATATATCTTCAATAGTCATATCATTGCCTAAATAAACTCTACCTTCATAATCAGCAATAGCTAATTGCCTAAATTTCCTATTATTATCTTCAAATAATCCTAAAGAAATCATTGGCTTAGAATTCTTACTACTAAAAATATTCTTAGAGCCATTTTCAGATTTACTATGTTTTACATCACAATAACGAATCCAACCGTATTTTATTCCATCAGGCAAGCCTTTTATATCGTTAAAAATATGCTTTTTAGCAAGGATAGGAACTTTTACAAAAATATCATCAGAAGAATCATCTTCGTCATCTACATCTACATCTACATCCGTATCTTGATTTGTGCTTAATGAATCATTGTTTATTGAAGAATTAAAATAATTAGAAGAATTATTTGATGAAGTCATGCTTTTAGATACTGCTTGTTCGCTAACTTCATCGTCACGCTCATAGCTTGCATTTAGTGGCATGTTATCAACCATAATCCCCATTCTTTCCAAATAGATACAATGAACCGATATGTATAGCCCCAATCAGATTCATTTAACGTGTATTTTAAACACTATCGTCAAGTATATAAGATGTAACGCATGTTATAAATGTGTGTTGTTACTTATGTAAATATATAAAAATGTATAAAAATATATAAACTTTATAGATAGTCTTGAAATGTAAGACAATGTAAACCAATAAATAAACTAACAGTCAAACTAACTAACAGTCAAACTAAAAATCAAATAAGCTAACAGTAAAACCAACAAATAGACAAATCAAAGAATAAACCAACAGTCAAATTTAAAATTATAGTAAAACAAATCCTATATAAAACTTATGGCTGAAACAGTAATTACCATTTCAGCCATAAGAATCGTTTATTACTTATCGTATATCTTGATGAAAAGGATTAAACACTACGCTACAACGCTGGAAGCTCTTAACATCAACATATCCTGTAGAAGCCATAGTACGGCGCAATGCACCAACAAAATTAGTAGTTCCATCCGCTTTATGACTTGGACCAAATAGTATGTTTTCAAGAGGAGCAACAGTACCAACATTCGTACGCATACCACGAGGAAGAGAAGAATGACGCGCTTCAGCACCCCAATGCATTCCACGACCTGGAGCTTCAGTAGCACGAGCCAAAGGAGTTCCAAGCATTACAGCATCTGCTCCCATTGCCAAAGCTTTAATAAAGTTTCCAGAATTACCCATTCCACCATCTGCAATGATATGAACGTATCTACCGCCAGATTCATCTAAATAATCGCGGCGCGCCTCAGCAACATCTGCAATAGCAGTTGCTAAAGGAGCTTGAACTCCTAAAGTGTTCATAGTTGCAGAAACAGCTCCACCGCCAAATCCAACTAAAACTCCAGCAGCTCCAGTTCGCATTAAATGCAATGCGGATGTGTAATCAGCGCAACCGCCAACAATAACTGGAACATCTAAATCATAGATAAATTTCTTCAAATCAAGAGGCTCATGATCTTTAGAAACGTGTTCAGCAGAAACAGCTGTACCACGAATAACAAACAAATCAACACCTGCTTCAAGAACTGTAGTATAAAATTCTTGAGTACGTTGTGGTGAAAGAGCGCCTGCAACAGTAACACCAGCATCTCTAATAGTGTGCAAACGCTTAACAATAAGTTCAGGCTTAATAGGTTCTGAATAAATCTCTTGAATACGTTTTGTAGCTTGTTCAGATTGCAATTCAGAAATTTCTTTCAATAAAGGCTCAGGATTCTCATAACGAGTCCAAAGTCCTTCCAAATCAAGCACACCTAAAGCACCCATCTGTCCCATTGCAATTGCAGTATCTGGACTTGTAACTGAATCCATAGGAGCAGCAATAATTGGAACATCAAAGCTGTATGCATCAACCTGCCAAGCTGTAGAAACAGCTTGAGGATCGCGCGAACGGCGAGAAGGAAGAATAGCAATATCATCAAGCGAATACGCTACGCGGGCCTTTTTGCCCAAACCTATTTCAATTTCCTGTGACATACTTATTAGGCTAATGCTCGATGTTGACTAAAAAGAATACAAATGTCGGAATATAACAATATTTAGATTACTTATGAAAAACATTATATATATTTTTCGCTTTTTCTAATCCGATACCTGGAACTTTTTGTAATTCTTCTAATGAAGCAGATGAAATTTTCTTAACGCTTCCGAAAACAGATAATAATCTCTTAGAGTAAGCTAAGCCAATTCCAGGAATTGAATTTAAAGTAGATTTCAATAAACCTTTTCTTCTTTTATTACGATGATATGCAATAGCAAATCTATGAGATTCATCTCTTGCTCTTTGAAGTAAATACAATCCTTCTGAGTCACGTTTAAAAATAATAGGATAATCATCATCGGCAAGCCATACTTCTTCTAACTTCTTTGCTAAACCGCATACAAAAACATCATTTACACCGCAATCCAACATAGCTTGTTTAGCTGCAATCGCTTGCTGTTTGCCGCCATCTACAATAATGAGATTAGGCTTGTAAGCAAAACGTCGTTTTACTTTATTTCTATCAGAGTTAGAACTATTATTTTTAGATTCCCCAGAATCAATTTCATTGTATGTAAATCTTCTTTTAATAGTTTCATATAAAGCACTTAAATCATCTAATTGACCAGCTCCATCTTCACCATGAATAGAAAATCGTCTATATTCGCTTGGACGAGCTATTGCATCTTCAAATACAACCATTGATGCAACTTGATACGTTCCATCAATAGTATTAGAGATATCGTAACATTCAATACGCAACGGAGCGTTACTCAATCCAAGCACTTGAGCTATCTCATTCATAGCTTGAGTACGCATTTCAATGCTATTGATTCGACTTGATTTCATGCGCACTAAAGCCTGATTCGCATTTTCGTTAGCACGATTCATTAAATCATGCTTACTTCCACGTGACGCAACATGAATAGTTACTTTAGATCCACGTATATTACTTAATAAAAGTTCTAATTCTTTCTGTCGTTCTTCGCATAATTCTATAGGGATTATAATTTCACGAGGTACAGGAGATATAGGCGCTAATAAATCTTCGCGACCTGTTGATTCTTGTCGCTCATGACGTGTTCTAGTAGCTTTAGCTCTAAGAACAGAATCAATTGCACTAGCATTTTTAATATCACTAAACGCATCACGAATTTGCTTGATGTTAGCACAATTATGTGATTTTAAATCATAAGAATTTCCATATTCTGCATAGACATTCGTCAACAAATCAGCAAGAAGATCACTATCGTCAACTTCATCATTTCGTTCAACATACCAATTTTTCTCTCCACGAATCATTCCAGATCTTACAAAAAATGCATGAATTGATGCTTCAAGATTATCTGAAGATAAGCCAAATACATCCGCTTCAACATCATCATCAAAAACTACTGAATTTTTTTGCAAAACAGTATTTAATAATGAAATATCATCACGCAATTTTGCAGCGCGTTCAAATTCTAAATTATCACTAGCTTTTTTCATCTCAGCGTTAAGATTTGAAATATACGATGAGCCTATACTTCCAGTAAGAACACCGACTAAATGTTCTACGTTATTTCTATGCTCACTTTGAGAAACATTATCAATACATGGAGCAGAACATTTTCCAATAGAAGCCAATAAGCATGGACGCCCAGTTCTATGAGCTCTACTAAACACTGAAGAAGAACAAGTTCGTACAGGAAAAGTTTTTAACAGTGAATCAAGACTATGTTTTAGTGGCCATACTTTTGCATAAGGTCCAAAATAACGAGCACGTTTGAAAGAGCGATTTCTAGTAATCCAAACTCTAGGAAATTCTTCTTCAACAGATACTGCAACATAAGGGTAAGTTTTATCATCTCTAAAAACAACATTAAATCTTGGATTAAATGTTTTAATCCAAGTATATTCAAGTGTAAGCGCTTCAAATTCTGTTTCTACAACAGTCCACTCTAAACTACGAGCAGACAAAACCATTGATCGAGTGCGAGGGTGCAATTGATCTAAAGGTTGAAAATAATTTGCTAATCTATTTCTCAAATTCTTTGCTTTTCCAACGTAAATTACTCGGCCATCCCCGTCACGCCATTTATAAACTCCTGGTTTAGGTGGTATATCGCGAGAAGCAGGTCTGAATAAATCACGACTATCTGAAAGCAATGGAGCTCCTAAAGAATTTAAACCTAAACTACTTTTTGAATCTGACACGTTCTTAGTCTTATGCCAATGAACACTATCACTAGAAGCACTAACAGAACTACTGCTTGAACTATTGTAAGAATTGGCTGCGTATTCAGTAGAAATATCACTAGAGCTATCAGTAGAACTATCACTATAACTATCACTAGAAGCACTAAAAATGTTTGAATCTAAAGAATAATTCAAATCCTCATAATTTCTTAAATCCTCCATATTATTTATTCACCTCCTTCTTTTAATTTTCTAAAAATTCCATCAATTTAAATTTACGTGTATTAGATATTTAACATTGGCTTTAAGAATTTACCAGTCCAACTCGAGTCACATTCAGCAACGCTTTCAGGAGTGCCTTGTGCTACAACACTTCCTCCTCCATCTCCTCCTTCTGGACCTAAATCAATAATCCAATCCGCTGACTTTACAACATCAAGATTATGCTCTATAACAATCACCGTATTGCCTTTATCAACAAGAGATTGAAGAACAATCAATAATTTTCTAACATCTTCACAATGAAGACCAGTTGTAGGTTCATCAAGAATATATACTGTTTTACCTGTAGATCTGCGTTGCAATTCAGTGGCAAGCTTAACTCTCTGCGATTCTCCACCAGAAAGCGTTGGAGCAGACTGTCCTAATCGGATATACCCTAAACCAACATCTACTAAAGTTTTCAAATAACGCGATATTGATGGATACGATTTGAAGAAAATTGCAGCATCCGAAATAGGCATATTTAGAACATCTGAAACTGATTTTCCGTTATATTTAACTTCCAACGTTTCTCGATTGTATCTTTTACCATGACAAGCTTCACATTCAACATAAACATCCGGCAAGAAGTTCATCTCAATTTTCAAAGTGCCATCACCATGACAAGCTTCACAACGACCTCCTTTAACATTAAAAGAGAATCGCCCTGGACCATATCCCCTAACTTTTGCTTCGGATGTTTGAGCAAATAAGGAACGAATTTTATCCCATACACCAGTATAAGTAGCAGGATTAGAACGCGGAGTTTTACCAATAGGATTTTGATCAACGTGGACGACTTTATCGCATTTATCTATACCTTTTATATCTTTATGCTTTCCAGGAACTATACGAGCTCCATTTAATTTATTTGCAAGAACTGGATAAAGAATTGAATTTATTAAAGTTGACTTTCCAGATCCAGAAACTCCTGTAATGCAAGTAAAAACCCCGAGAGGAATAGAAACATCAATATTTTTCAAATTATGTTCGCGCGCACCAATAATTTTTAACATGCGAAGAGGATCTACTTTTCTACGCATCTTAGGAATAAGAATTGAACGTCTACCAGAAATGTAATCTCCTGTGATAGAACGCTCTGCATTAGCAATAGATGAAGACGGTCCGCAATATACTACTTCTCCTCCACGCTCTCCAGCTTCAGGACCAATATCAACCAGCCAATCAGCTTTACGAATAGTATCTTCATCGTGCTCAACAACTATAAGAGTATTACCGAGATTTCTAAGATGATGTAAAGTTGAAATTAAACGTTCATTATCTCTTTGATGTAAACCAATAGAAGGCTCATCAAGAACATACATAACACCAACTAAACCTGAACCGATTTGCGTAGCTAATCTAATACGTTGCGCTTCACCTCCAGATAATGTTTTCGCTCCTCTAGAAAGAGTTAAATAACTCAAGCCAACATCATTTAGGAATCCAAGGCGAGCGCGAATCTCTTTTAAAACTTCACCAGCAATAAGCGCCTGAGAACCTTTTAATTGCAACGAGTTAATCCAATTCAAACTCTCACAAACAGGCATGTCACATACATCTGCAATAGAACAATTTCCAATTTTAACAGCAAGAACCTCCGGTCTTAAACGTTTACCTTTGCAAGCTCTACATGGAACTTCTCGCATATAAGACTCGTAGTATTGTCGCATCTGATCTGAATCAGTTTCATCATGCTTACGCATTAGAGTGCGAATTACGCCTTCAAATCCAGTAGAATACTCTCGCTGCCTTCCCCATCTATTTTTATACGAAACTGTAACAATAAAATCATGACCATACAAAACAGCATGTTTAACATCTTCAGGCAAATCTTTCCATGGAGTATCCATGCTAAAGCCTAAATCTTTAGCAAGTCCTTTTAGAACATGTTGATAATACATGCCAGCAGATTTATTCATAGCCCATGGCTCAATAGCACCTTGTGCAAGTGATTTTTCAATATTCGGAATAACTAATTCTGGATCAATCTCCAAGTTATATCCTATTCCTGAGCAATCTTTACAAGCACCATAAGGAGCATTAAAAGAAAAAGTTCTAGGCTCAATCTCGTCAAGCTCTAGAGGATGATTGTTAGGGCATGCTCTATGTTCTGAAAAAGACTGCCTACGATTCGAAGAGTCTTGAGGCTCATCAACGAAATCAGCAACCACAACTCCATTTGATAATTTCAATGCAGTTTCAATAGAATCATTAAGACGCACTCTAATGCCATCTTTAATAACTAATCTGTCAATAACTACTTCAATAGTGTGTTTCTTTTGCTTAGCAAGTTTAATATCTTCAGATAGCTCATGCATTTGATTATCAATAATCACACGAGCGTAACCATCTGAACGTAAAAGTTCAAGAGTGTCTTTAAATTCACCTTTACGACCTTTAACTATTGGTGACAAAATTTGCAATCGCGTGTGCATCGGCAAAGAAAGCAAAGTATCAGTCATCTGTTGAGTAGTTTGAGCACTGACCTTTCTGCCGCATTCAGGACAATATTGTGTTGCAACTCTAGCAAAAAGAAGACGTAAATAATCATAAATTTCTGTAATCGTACCAACTGTAGAACGAGGATTCCTATTAGTTGTTTTTTGATCTATAGAAACTGCAGGACTTAAACCTTCAATAAAATCAACATCAGGTTTATCCATACGACCTAAAAATTGTCTAGCATAAGCACTGAGAGATTCAACATATCTTCTTTGACCTTCAGCAAATAAAGTATCAAAAGCAAGAGATGACTTACCTGATCCAGAAAGACCAGTAAAAACCACCATACGATTTCTAGGGATAGAAAGACTAACGTTTTTAAGATTATGCTCTCTAGCACCTTGAATAGTTATCTTCCATTCAGACGGAACATTAGACAAATCTGATATAAGAATTCCATGAGATGAGCACAGTGGAGCTTTATCTAGCAATATTTGCAATGCATCTGATTTTTGTACCTCACTCATTAGCACCTCACATATAAAAATGAACAACTTACAAGATAAGAACTTTATTATAGAACACTTGTTCGAAAAAGTAAAGTTCTCAACGAAAATTCGTTACCCCACGCGATATAATTTCTCACTTGGCTTAATATTTTATTTAGCCAATATATTATGAGCCTTTATTTTAATGAAACGGATACAAATATGCCTATTGACGCACAAGCATTAACCATACAAATTGGTGCGCGTACGCTATTAAACTCTTCTGATTTTCACGTTACTAAAGGCGATAAAATTGGTCTAGTTGGCAGGAACGGCGCCGGAAAAACAACATTAACACGCGTAATAACAGGCGATATGCTCCCATCACAAGGCTCAGTTCGAGTCAGTGGAAAATTAGGTTATTTGCCACAAGATACCCATGCTGCAGATCCAGAGCAAAGCGTTATTGACAGAATTATGAGCGCAAGAGATATAGCATCTATCGTATCTAGAATCCGCAAAGCTGAAAAAGAAATGACAGATCCAGATCCGGATGTTATGACGAAAGCAATGAATCGTTACGATAAAGCAATGCAAGATTACGAGAAAGCAGGAGGATACTCTGTACAATCTGAAGCAATCTCAATGGCAAGTAGTCTTGGTCTTCCACAAGAAGTTATGCAACAATCTCTTGGAACTCTTTCAGGCGGTCAACGCAGGCGCATTGAACTAGCGCGAATACTTTTTTCTGATGCAGATACCTTAATTCTTGACGAACCTACAAATCACCTTGATGCAGACTCAATAATATGGCTTAGAAACTATCTTAAGCGCTTTGAAGGTGGATTCCTTGTAATATCCCACTCAACTGAATTGCTTGATGAAGTAGTTAATAAAGTATGGCATTTAGATGCGCAATTAGCGAAAATAGACATGTATTCTATGGGTTGGAAAGCATACTTACATCAACGAGTTGTTGACGAAGAACGCAGAAGACGCGAACGCGAAGTAGCAGAAAAGAAAGCAGAACGCCTTATGAAACAAGGTATTCGCTTACATGCAAAAGCAACTAAAGCAGTTGCAGCTCAAAATATGATGCGAAGAGCACAACGTTTACTTAGCGAAACAAGTGAAGCGCAAAGAAGCGAAAAAGTTGCAGATATACGTTTTCCAGAACCATCCCCATGCGGAAAAACACCTATTATGGCAAAAGATATTTCTAAAGCATACGGATCTAATATTGTTTTTGCAGGAATTAACCTTGCTATAGATAAAGGCTCGCGAGTAGTTATACTCGGATATAACGGAGCTGGAAAAACTACAACACTACGTATTCTAGCAGGAGAAGAAACAGCAGATACAGGTGAAGTACAATACGGTCACGGATGCAAAATCGGGTATTTTGCACAAGAGCACGATACTCTTGATTTAGATGCAACAGTATTAGAAAATCTTCAACATGTTGCTCCAAACTTAAACGACACACAAGCTCGTTCAATGTTAGGAAGTTTCCTATTTTCTGGTGACGATGCAATGAAACCAGCTAAAGTACTTTCAGGCGGCGAAAAAACACGTCTTGCGCTCGCAACTCTAGTCACTTCACAAGCTAACGTACTTTTACTTGATGAGCCAACCAATAATTTAGATCCAGCTTCTAGAAATGAAATTCTTAAAGCTATATCGAAGTATGAAGGCGCTATTGTGCTTGTTACGCACGATGAAGGAGCAGTTGAAGCGTTAAAACCTGAACGTGTTCTTCTTATGCCAGATGGCGATGAAGATTTATGGAACGATGAATATTTGGATCTTGTTGCAGAAGAATAATTAAGCGAACGCTAGAGCCAAAATCCGTTAGAATGGATATGTGATGGCAATTTCTTTATCTCAAACTTTGCAAGAATCATTGCAAAGAAAATACTTTCGCAGAAAGTATATACTACGAATATTGCGCATGCCATTAGCAATTTTGCTACTTATAGTCTTGTTTGAATGCACTATAGGAAACATACCATTTTGGAAAAGCGTTGCAGGTAGCACAGATAGCTTTTCAGCTCATAATCACATCGGAGCAGGAATCCAACGTTTGCACTCAGGAGGATTGAGAATCGTAGATCCTTCAGAAGCATATATTGAAGTTATTTCAGACGGTTCATCTCCTTACATACGTTTACAACCTGCTATAAAACAACCTAAAAACGTTGGTACAACACCAATTATTAGCGATATTCACGTAAGAGTAGACGTAAATGGAATAGCAGGAAAATTAACTAGCGCTAATCCAAGAGCTACAAACAATGCTCTAATACCAGTACCAGAAGAAGCTATTGGAAAACCTAATATTTTAAGAATCTGGATACAACATCCTTTTAATTCAATAATAGATTTAGAAGATGCTAGAGCAAACGTTAGAGCACCTTTCAGTTGGTCTTGGGGTCGCGTAGCAATGCTAGCTATAGCAGCATTTATTATTGCATTATTAAACCCATGGTCACATCTTTGGAAAATAAAACTTAATACATCAAGTATTTATCAACGATTACTTTTTATAGTAATTCTTTCGCCTTTTATAATAAACGCTTTCATATCTATTATTGATAGCTTTATATATTCAACACCACTACACTTCGATGTAATTGGAAACTATACGTACGATTTTGATCAATACGATCACACAGCTCAAGCGATTTTGCGCGGACAAACCTACTTGAATTTGCCTGTTCCTCACGAACTTCGACAATTATCTAACCCATACGATCCTTCAGCAAGAAATACACTTTTATCAAACGGAGTTAGAAATATTTATTGGGATCACGCATATTATCAAGGACATTGGTATTCTTACTTTGGCGTTATTCCAACAATCTTCTTCTTCCTACCATATAGAGCTATAAGCATGCTTTTAGTTCCAAATGGAAAAATGCTACCAACAAGCGCAGTCGCATTATTCTGCATTATTGTATTCCTTATAGCAGGATCTCTATTGATAATTAACTTAATAAAAAAGATTAAAGAATCTCCACTTCTTGCAACAACAGTAATATGCGTAGCATTATTCTTAATAACTTCTAACATAACTTATTTATGGTTTAGACCATCATTTTATTCAATTCCTATAGTTTCTTCTTTAATGTTTACAACTATAGGATTATGCTGTTGGCTTAAAGCGCGCAAAGACGATATAACAATAAACTCATTCTATTTTTCTTTAGGAACATTTTTCATATCACTAAATCTAGGATGTAGACCTACTTTTACAATTGCTTTACTTTTAGCTTTACCACTTTTCAGACATTACATTTTCAATACTTTATATAATACTTTTACAAAATATTATGATCCATCTTCTTGGAAACAATTAGCTAGACTTACTTCGATAACACTTATACCTATAGCAATAATCGCATTACCACTTGGTTTTTATAATGCGATTCGTTTCGGCTCTCCTTTTAATTTTGGAAATGAATATCAAATAACAGTAACAGATATGACTAGAATGCATATACCATCAGAAAACATATTGCCTTCTATATTTAGTTATTTAATTCTACCTTTACGAACTATTACAAAATTCCCTTGGATTGCAATTCAACCTATTTCTTTTAGCAAATGGCAATATGCAGAGCCAATGATCGGAGGAATATTTAGCATATCTCCACTAGCTTTACTCGGTCAAATCGCATCATTCATTTTTTATAAACGTAATAAAAACAAATATGTAAACGAATTTGCAATAACATCAATTGTTTTGGGGATTATAGTTATAATATTCGATAGCTTAAAAGCAGGAATTGGATGGAGATATATAGCAGATTTCAGCTGGCTTATAGGATTAAGCGCTGTTATCGGAATCGCATTATTCTTAGAAAAAGCTGCAATAATAACAAGCCAAGACACTATTTTAACTAAAGCATGTTCTTATTCAATACGAGGGTTAATCGCAATTCTACTTGTGTTTTCTCTTGTTATAACATTTTTAAGCTGGTTTATTATAGGTAGAGAAGATTCGCTAATACAATATAATCCAGAATTATGGTATAGCGTACGAGCTTGGTTTAATCTCTTATAATCTCATTTAATAAAGTATCAACTGTTTTTAGCGTTAGCTTAAGATTATTACTGAATTGATCCGGTTCAGGCAATAAAGATAGCGCAAGATATCCATTATTTGGCATATCAAAATAGTATCCAGGTTGAGAAACTAATTTATAATCGCGAATCAAACGCAACGCGAGTACATCATCATCAATACAAGATGGAACTCGCAATAATACGTTCCATCCTCCTTCTGCTCTTAAAGCATCAACGCAACAATTAGGCCATTGAGCAAGTGTTTTGCGTAAAGTAGAAAGATTTGATTTTATACGCGAACGAACTTTATTCGTCTGTTCACACGCGCAATCAAGCAATTCATGAATATGATCTGAAACAGTCGCACCAATAGGAAGAAAATCATCTGCTATAACATCAAGACGTTTTTTTGCTTCACAAACGTCATCAACAGGTCCTGAAACTTCAATCCAACCAACTTTTGCGTGAGGAGCAGCAAGCATTTTAGAAAATCCATCTAAAGCAAAAACAAGAGTCGAAGTTTCACCTGCTAAGCGAGCATTAAAATCAAAAGGCTCAAGTGAGTAATCATAAAAAACCTCATCTGCAATAATAGCAATACCATGCTTATGACATAATTCCAACAACACTTCTCTTTCTTGCATCTTTATATAAGAACCTGTTGGATTATTGGGATTTATAAGAACTAAAGCTTTAATATTATTCGATTCATCTTCTATTAAAGAACGTACATTAGCTAAATCAATAGTCCAAGAACCATCGTATCTCAAAGAATAAGGAATTGTTTTTACAAGATTCAGACGAGCAATAGATTCAACTAAAGGATACCCAGGTTTTGGAGCAAGAACAGCATCACCTGCATCACATAAAAGCATCATAAGCCATGCATAAGCTTGAGATGTAGAAGATAGAACATAAATATTTTCTGGATTAAGAGCACTAGCACAATAAGCACTACAACTAGGATCTTTAATTATAACTTCACTTTTTGTATTTGCATTAGATTCGCTTGAATAAATACCACGATTGTCACGCTTATTTATAAAATCTGCTAGCATTTTGCGAGTTTCAATAGGCCCTCGAGGATCTGCAACATACTTACTAGATAAACAAATAGGAGCAAGATTATGAGATGTTGGATTAGAATCATTAAGCTTAGTTAATTTGATATTGCAAGCTAAAGCATCCCTTTCAGCTACGATAATAGGATTAGGTTCGCTTACATCTACTCGAGAAGAAAATTTCACATGACTACATTAGCTTATATTAAAGATATATTATTTTTAGCTAATACACATTGCACCAATATGAATTTAAAGCATCGCTATTACGTTTAGACTTTTAAACATTAGATTTAAAATTTTCGTGAAATAACACAAAATCTGTGTTATTTTGGGTTATTTCGCAACATTTTCTATTTAATCTAATAAAAATGCGCTAGACGAAATCAATTAGTAAAACTAAAAATCGAATACGCCTAGCGCTAACAATATTTATCTTAAAAAGACATTCAATAATGCGTTATTACATAAACACAATACGTTTACGATAACATCATTACTTTTCTCGCTGTTGCATAGCATAAAATGCAGCGCCAATAATACCAGCTTCATTATGCAAAGAAGCAACAACGATTGGCGTCTTTATATCAATATGCGGCAAGAACTTTTCACTTACTCTACTTACTCCACCGCCTACAACGAACAAATCTGGATTGAAGTACTTTTCCATCAAACCATAGTACTTTGTTAAACGCTTAGCCCACTTCTTATAACCCATATCCAACTTTTCGCGAACAGAAGAAGCAGCATACTTTTCTGCATCTCCTTTACCTTTCTCAAGCTGAATGTGACCAAGCTCAGTATTAGGAATAAGAACTCCGTTATAAATCAACGCTGTTCCAATACCTGTTCCTAGTGTTGTAGCAATAACTAAACCGTCTTTATCTTTTGCAGAACCAAAATGCTGTTCTGCTAAACCTGCAGCATCAGCATCGTTTACAACAGTAACAGGTCTTCCACAAGCTTCACTGAAAACTTCTGTAACATCAACACCAACCCAAGACTGGTCAAGATTTGCCATATATTCAAGCTTCTTGCCAGGCTTAATCGGAGCTGGGAAAGCAATACCAACAGGAATATCAGGAGTTACTTCAAAATGCTCAAGTTGCTGAAGAACAATATCCGCAACTGCTTGAGGTGTAGAAACCGCTGGAGTAAGAATTTTATACCTTGGTTCAGCAAATTCACCCTTTTCGAGATTGACAGGTGCAGCCTTAATGCCTGAACCACCGATATCTACGCCGAAAGCTTGTGCAGTGTTAATCATCGCTAACACCTCTCCTCTGAATGTGTTGACAATGGAATATCAAGTTCATTCTACAATATCGTCAGAACGACACGCGTAAAACAAATTTAATTATTGCCAACGATTGCAATACTGTTTTTCTCAGTATAATAACCAAAAATTATACGAAAATGCAAACCATTTACAAAAAAATTATGATTTTGTTTACAACGCACGCTTTGCTACTAGTTAGGCAGAGATTTAAGATTTTTCGCCCTGAATGAGATGAACCTCAGCATCTTTGATGGTGATTCATCGAATGAAGAAGAAAAATCGAAAAATCTCGGTGATTAGCCGAAGATTAAAAGACTAAACATGCCAAGAGCTATCGGAGTTTCTCTTAGAGCAATGTAAAAATCTTGCGATGAGAGAAACTCCGAGAGCTCAGCAACAACAAACAGGATAATCCTTTAAATTATAGATTTACTTTAAAGAAGGCATTGGTTTCCAATTAGAATCATGCAAAATCTTTCTTGAAGCAATCCAACCACTAAATAATCTTATTGATCCAGGTATGATGTGCTTTCTATCAACAGCAAGCAAACGAATAAACTCTTTTGCAGCTGTTGCAATAGTGCCTATTGCAAACATAAGAGGATGATAATCTCCATGAATCATAAAATATCGCGCCATAAAACCACGATTACGCATAATATGATATCTATTCATATCGGATGTTGAATTTAATTGGCGTATTCCAGCAATATCCCAATTAGGAATATCACGAGTACGGCGTAGAACGATATCTGGAATTACAATAGGATTAGTGACTTTACTAGCAAGATAACCATAAGTTGTATCATCCCAATAAATAAAGTAACGAGGATCAGGGAAACCTATTTTTTCAACTACATCTCTGCGGAATAATCCGCCTTCAAAGCACATAGTATTCATAACTCTGTAACCAGCTTTACTAAAAGCTGCAGGAGCAAATGGATTTGGTATACCCATTGGAACTAAAAACTCATATTGCCAATAGAATTTACCGCCATCGTAATCCAATCTACTACCTTGAATCACAGAATGTTTCTTAGTCCATTTACTCAAGCGTGAAATAGATTCAGGAACTGTTTCTACGTCATCATCCATAACCCAGAACCATTTAGCACCAATCTCATAAGCTTTTTTAACACCAGCGGAAAATCCACCAGCTCCGCCTAAATTATCTTTTTGAGGCTCATAAAGAACGTGCTCAAAATTACCGTCATCATCCCCATCAGCACTACCCCATTTTATAGTCAAACTCTTGTTTAAAGAATCAACCATTTGACGCGTTCGCTCGCTTTTCTCATTATCAACTACAATAATGCGCCATGGGCACTCTTTTAATTTCTCAAAAGAAGCAAATAAACGTTTTAACAACTCTTGCCTTTTATATGTAACTACAACAACAGCTAATCGTTCAATACTTTGCAACATTTTTTCTCTTACTTTATTGTTCATACTCTTATTTGAATCTTTAAGTAAAGTCTTAGTGTTATTACTACTAGATTTAGTGTTATTACTACTAGTCTTAGTGTTATTACTACTAGATTTACTACTACTCATATTGCTCATAATGCCTATTTTTGCACTTACCCTCGCCACAGAAAAATTTAACAAATTTTATATTGTTCACTCCATGTTATAAAAAGGAAAAGTAGTTTCAGGGAAGGTGAAAATCCTTACTGGCGGTAGCAAGATCAATCTTGAAGCCCGCGAGCGGATAAAATCTGCTGATTCGGTCAAATTCCGAAGCCAACGGTTAAAGTCCGGATAGAAGAAACGGAGGCCCTAATGGGTTATTTAGACACACAGCACAGCACAGATACTAATACTTCAAATTATTGGTCAACGAAAAGAATCGCACAATATGCTCTTTTCGTAGCTTTATCTATGGCTTTAAGTTTTATTGAATTCCCAATTATTCCTGGACCACAATTTTCATATCTTAAATACGATCCTTCAGGCATAGTTTGTTTGATAGCAGGATACGCTTACGGACCAGCTGCAGCAGCAATCGTAAGCATATTAGGATTTGCTCCACACATTCTAAGCAATCCTTTAGGCTCAATTATTGCTATATCAGTATCACTAGGATTATCTGTTACAGCATCATTTATTTATAAGAAAATGCGCACTAAAAAAGGAGCTTTATTAAGTCTTATAGCTGGATCCATAGTATCTATTGCAATTGCAATTATTGGAAATTTGATTATTACTCCTTTGTATCTACCTCAATTTACTATCGCGGATGTTGCATCAATTATTATTCCAATCCTATTACCGTTCAATGCAGCAAAAATTTTACTTCATATAGTTTTGACTGTTCTTATTTATAAGCCGATTTCAAAATTGTTAAAGCGTTATAAGTAAAATAACATTAAATTTTATGTATTTGTGAAATTTATTAGATTAAATATAATATATCTAATAAATTTCACTTTCTTTAATATTTTTTGCAAGCTTTAATAAATAGAATAGAACTTAAAATAATGAATAAAGAAAACAATATCAAACAAGAATCTTTTGCTGCAATATTAAAAGACGTATATTTTTCGTATGATTCCGGGAAAACATGGATTCTTAATGGAATAAATCTTAAAATTAAATATGGAGAAAGAGTTGTAATAGTAGGACTTAACGGTTCAGGAAAATCTACACTGTCTAAAATACTATCAGGTTTAATAGCTCCTGATTCAGGACTCGTGCAATTATGCGGCAATAAAGTTTTCGATTTAGATCACGCTGATTCCAATGCGTATAAAATTGCAAGAAAATCTATTGGAACTCTTTTCCAAAATCCAGAAGATCAAATAATAACAACGATCAGCGAAGACGACATAGCTTTTGGACTAGAAAACTTATGCGTAAAACAATCAAATATGAATGAAATGATTCTAAATGCATTAGAATCTGTTCGCATGGAAAACCACAGGTATGATGACCCTAGTGATATGAGCGGAGGACAGCAACAAAAAATTGCGCTCGCAAGTACTATTGTTACAAAGCCAAAACTTCTCATATTTGATGAACCAACATCAATGCTTGATTATAAATCTTTGCAATACGTTAATTCACTATTTGATGATTTGCAAAAACGCGGATTCACAATAGTTCACATAACACATAAATTTGATGAATGCGTTTACGCAGATCGAATACTTCTAGTAAATAAAGGTCAAATTCGCGATATAAGTTCTAATGAATTAAAAGAATATTATAAAAATGCGATAGATACCGAATACGCTAAAAAATGCGAAAATCAACCTGATAACGAAAAAGAAACTGATACTGAAAAAAATCAAGATTTATTGCAAAATCAAACTAATGATGAAACATTTGCAATCGAAGTATCTAATCTTAACGTTAGTTACTCTAAACGCGCCAAACATGTAATAAATAACTATTCTCTCAAAGTAAAGCATGGAGAAATCGTTGCAATTACAGGAGAAAATGGATCAGGAAAATCAACTTTAGCAAAAACAATATGCGGATTACTTAAATATGATTCTGGAACTGTTCTAATACAAGGTATTCCTTTGAACGCTAAAGAAAACAAAACAAATACTAAAAAACTGCGGCAAACAATTGGCTACGTTATGCAATGCCCAGAACAGCAACTTTTCGCGCAAACAGTATTTGAAGACGTATCTTATGGTCCTAAAAATTTTGGTTTAGAAGGAGAAAAACTTAATACTAAAGTAAACGAAACTTTGAAAATGCTACATATTGAACATTTAGCACAATTTTCTCCTTTTGAACTTTCAGGAGGACAGCAACGTCTAGTAGCTATAGCTGGAGTTTTAGCATATAATCCAAAAATACTTGTTTTAGACGAGCCTAGTGCAGGTTTAGATTTTGAATCATCTATGCGATTGAGAAAAATATTAGAAGATTTACATAAAAAAGGCATAACTATTGTGCTTATTACGCATGATATGAATGAAGCAAAAGCTCTTAAAGCTAGAATAATTACAATTAAAACAGAAAAAGATGATGAAAGTAAAAAATCAACTATTAAAGAAAATAGCCATTTTAAGGGCAATATCCACAGCTCTTCCACAAGCTATTCTCACAGCTCTTCCACAAGCCCTTTTCTAAGCTCTTTTGACCCTAGAGTCACATTAATTTCTTGCTTTATTCTAATATTCAGCGCTTTTAGAGTCACTAATTACAGCCAACTTGGGATTCTTAGTATTGCAACTCTTATTCTCACAATTTTTGCAAGAATACAGTTTTCTAAACTAATATCGTTTTTGCATATTCTAATATCAATATTCATATTTTCGAGTATTCTAAATATCTTTATCGCGAAAACAGGTCGCATACTTTTTTATCTTTTTTCAATACCTATAACACTTGATGGAGTAAACTTTACAATACTTTTCTCTACTAGACTTTCTTTAGCAATGCTTATTGGATTAACTGTTCTATTAACTTTCACTCCGACAAGACTAACTCAAGCATGCGCATCTATTATTTCTCCACTTAAAGTATTCAAATTACCTACGCAAGAAATAGCATTTATTATGACTTTAGCATTACGATTTCTTCCAACTCTTTCAAAAGAAGCAAAAGCTATTTCAATTGCGCAAACAGCTAGAGGTGGAAGCATAAAAAACGGATCGCTTAAAAAAAGACTTCAAGCAATGACATCTCTTATTATTCCAGGATTTGCAGGTGTAATTAGGCATGCATATAATCTTGGATTAGCTTTAGATTCTAGATGCTACATTCCGCAAGAAGCACGCACACACTTTCACGTTTTAAAAATAAGATTTAGAGATATTGCTTTAGCAATTTTTAGCATAATTATTACAATTCTTATTGCTAAAACTACAAATATTTTATGAATACAAATTTACAAAATTACTTTTAATAAAAACAATAGAATATTGGATTAGCATGGTTAGATGTATAATCCGATAAGCATTGAAATTAACATGATTATTTAAAACCAATTATGTATACTTTTGGAGGACATATGCCATTAACTAAAAAGCAAATTAAACAATTGCGCGCTTTAGCAAACACTTTAAGTCCTATGCTTTATATTGGCAAAAACGATATTACAGAAGCTGCAATAAAACAAGCTGATGAAACGATGCAATATCATGAACTTATGAAATGCGCTGTACAAGATGGTTCAGGATTAAGCGCAAAAGAAGCAGCAATAAAGTTAGCAGAAAAACTTAAAGCTGAAGTTGTACAAGTTATCGGAAATCGTTTTGTGCTGTTTAGAGTATCACCTCGAGAAAACACTAATCATATTATGCTTATTAAAGAATAGACTGATACTTTGTGAGCTACTCTATAAGGTAAGTAATAGAATACTTCAATGAATCTGTTGCAAATTTAGCAAATTCATTTATTGTAGAAACTACTTATTGTAAACTGTAGAATCTTCAACAGGATTCATTAACTTAACTATTGTGTATTCAGAAGAACTAATTATTGGCTGATTCCAAGGAAAATCTGCTGCTGTAACATACATATTTTTAGTTGCAACAATAGTTTTCTTGCCAATATAACGAGTGAAATCATCATCATTCTTATCACTACTACTATTACTAAGCACTATTGCAACTTTACGAATTTCATTCTGCATAGGTCTATACCCGCATTCAGTACCGTTACAATGTGATGCAGCTGAGCGAGGAGAATCTAAAGTCAAAACTATAGTATTACTAGAACCAGAAGAAGAACTCATATAATTATCAATACTAATCCCAGAGTCTTCAGGAGAAGTACCAGGGAAATCATACGATTGATACATATTAATTTTTTCAACTACTCCAGTAAAAACTTGGTATCCATCTTCTTGCCATTTCAATTTTTGTTTAGCATTAACTTGAGTCCAATAATCACGTTTTTTAATATTTATAAGACTATTTACATCTGTTAAATCAGAAACTGGAATATAAGATGGCGCAGTTACATCAGACATTTCAGCTTCATCATTCTCATTCTTAGGAAGAGGATTTTTAACAACTTTAGTCTTAGTTTTAATCTTAGTTCCAAAGAATCTATACGAAACTTCTCTCCATGGGAATACTTCATTTTTCCCAAGAGTATTACTCTTCATCTTTTCATACCACTGTTCACTTTCAGGAATATAAAGAACTAATCCTCTATGATTCCTATAAAAGAACAAAGTGGAACTTTCAAACTTGTTTTGAATTGAATGTATAACTCCATTCATAACATTCAATTTTTTACCATCATAAGAAAATACTTTTGTAGCAGATCTAGTAACATAATATCCTGAATCATTTTTTACTTTATAAAAATCAGTTAATATTAAATCATCTATTCCATCGCTATTTACGTCCCATATTGCATAGTTGTAATCGCCTTGAGGAACTCCGCTAAACTCGTATTGATTTATATTCTCTAATACGTTCTTATATTCCTTACCGGCAGCAATAGCCAAATCTTCTGGATTACGACCTCTTAGATTGCTTAAAATAGGATTTGTTATTAAACTCCTCATAAAATACGGATAATCACCGAAGAAAATTATTGAAGAACGAAAAACGAGAGCAGAAATAACTATTTGAATTATAGAAACGATAGGAACAACGCAATAAATTATAAAACCGTGCTTCTTCATTGCCACATCTCTCTTTCGTCACTTCTATAAAGCGAGCTTAAAAGTATAAAATACACTTATGCAAAACATTGAAACATTTTGCATAATTAAAACTATAAAATATTCTACACAAATATCAGTATCCAACATGCTTAATCAGAATCATCACTCTTATTAAGAATATTACGGATTTGAGATACACGTTGTAATAGTTCATGTTCATATCCGCGATCTGAAGGATTGTAATATTTGCGACCAACCAATTCATCAGGCAAGTATTGTTGTGAAACTATTGCTCCAGGATAATCGTGCGCATATTTATAACCTTCATGATTACCCCAAGTTTTCATCAATTTTGTTGGAGCATTACGCAAATGAAGTGGGACTTGACCAATATTGCCAGAATCAATATCTTGCAAAGCTTGATTTATAGCATTATAACTAGCATTAGATTTAGGAGCTGTAGCTACAGCAATAACAGCCTCTGAAAGAATAATTCTCGCTTCAGGCATACCTACTAGCGCAACAGCTTGAGCTGCAGCAACAGTTACTTGCAAAATTTGCGGAGCTGCCATACCAACTTCTTCAGCAGCTGCGATCATAATTCGTCTTGCAATAAAACGAGGATCTTCACCTGCTCTAATCATGCGAGCTAAATAGTGCAAAGATGCATCTACGTCACTTCCTCGCATTGACTTAATAAAAGCAGAAATGACATCGTAATGGTCATCACCATCTTTGTCATATCTGACAATATTTACGTCAGCTACTCTTGAAACAATATCCGCACTAATTACAGGCTTATTTTCACCAGGCTTGTGAATAGAATTTCCTGTAATCGCTCCAGCTGCAGCTTCTAAAATAGTAAGAGTCTTACGAGCGTCCCCTGCGCTCAAGCGAATAATAAAATCTATTGCATCATCTTCAATTTCAATTTGATTATTAAAACCGCGCTCGCTAACAATAGCCCTCTTAATAAGCTCATGTAAATCTTCAACACTTAGCGATTCAAGCTTAACAACTACAGATCTACTAAGTAGTGGTTTAATAATTGAAAAACTTGGATTTTCTGTAGTAGCTCCAATAAAAGTTACATCACGATTTTCTACGCTTGGAAGCAAAGCATCTTGCTGAGATTTAGAAAAACGATGCACTTCATCAATAAACAGTACTGTTTCTAGACCTTTGCTAACTAAACGCTCATGAGCTCGATCTAATACTTCTCGCACATCTTTTACTCCTGAAGTTACAGCAGAAAGCTCTTCAAAAACACGTCCAGATTGCCGAGCGACAATATGAGCAAGAGTAGTTTTACCAACTCCCGGAGGTCCAAACAAAATAATAGAACTTGGAGAAGTAAGACAATATTCAGATTGAGGATCAGCAAGTCTACGCAAAGGAGAACCGGGCTTAAGAGCATGCGATTGACCAAGCACATCTTCAATTGCACTTGGACGCATACGAACAGCAAGAGGGCGAGTTACATCACTAGACGCGCTCATTGACGAAAACAAATCCTGAACCATAATCTAAGTATACACAATCTATAGAACAAACGTTCGATATTTTTTAGATTTTACTAAAAACATATATAAAACAATGCTATACATGCGACACACTGTAGTCAAAGAACACAACTTCGCCTGTATCTTGTGTAGCATCTAAATCTACAATTCCAGTAATAGCCCAATTATGATCGCCGTCTGAATCATCGATTATCTGTCGAACTTTCCAAGTATGTTCACTTTTCTCTAATGAATCATCCAAAATAAACAAGTCACCACTACGAGCTTTAGCATCAATACCAACATACTCGTGATCCTCATAGTATTCATCAAGAACATCATTCCACTCGTGAACACCATAACCCCAAGCTTTATCAAGCTCACCAAGAGTATCAGAATCTTCTAGATCCATAAGTTGAACTCTACGAAACATAGCATTTCGAATAAGAACAATAAGTCCTCTTCGATCTTCAACCACAGATTCTGAAGTTGATGGAGCTGCCGTAGTTACAGCATTAGCTTCAGCATCCGATCCACCTGCACTCTCCCACTCATCAAGCAAACTAGAATCAATAGAACGCACAACAATGCGAAGCCAAGAAATAATATCTCGCAATTCATCATTAAGCTTGTCTTTTGGCACAGTACGCGCAAGAGAACGGTAAGCATCTGAAAGATAACGCAACAACGTTCCTTCACTTCTAGCAATGCCATAACGCGAAATATAACCATTAAAATCGCAAGCCGTTTCGACCATATCTCGAAGAACAGATTTAGGCTTAATCCAATAATCATTAGCCCACGGAACATCATTACGATATTGCAAAAAAGCAGGAGTTAGCAAATCCTCAAGTGGCTTAGGATAGCTAACTTCAGCTAAACGCTCCATGCGCTCTTCATAATCAATGCCATCATCTTTCATAGAGGACATAGCTGCATCGCGCGCTTTACGCTCCTGCGAGCGCAAAACAGGCTTAGGATCATCTAAAGTAGATTCAACAATAGAAATAACATCAAGAGAGTAACTTTGAGACTCTGGGTCAAGAAGTTCTAAAGCAGCAAGCAAAAATGGAGAAAGCGGCTGATCTAGCGCAAATCCTTCTGGAATAGTAACGTCAAGCTCATAATCATAAGTTCCATCTTGACGCTTAAAACATTCAATTACTTTTGTATCTAATAAAGTTTGGAAAATATTATCGCACCTCTCAAGAAGTTTCTCTTTATCTTGTATCTTTTGCGCACTATCTTCAATAAGTTTTTCTACTCTAGCGCGAGCATCCCCACCTTGAGTAACTTCATTCAACACCATTGAGTGAGTAACAACCATATGAGGATTCAACGTTTCAGGATTACTTTCAATAAGCTTATTAAACGTTTGCTCGCTCCAGACAACAAATCCTTCTGGAGCTTTCTTTCTCTTAACTTTTTTAAGCTTTTTAGGATCATTTCCAGCTTTTGCAACAGAGCGAGCATTCTCAATCTCGAACTCTGGAGCCTCTGCAACTACTAAGCCCTCAGTATCAAATCCCATTCTGCCTGCACGGCCTGCAATTTGATGAAATTCACGAGCGCGAAGTTTGCGACTACGATTTCCATCAAATTTTGTAAGAGAAGTTAAAACAACAGAGTGAATTGGCACGTTAATTCCAACACCTAAAGTATCTGTACCACAAATAACAGGAAGTAATCCTTGCTGCGCTAACTGTTCAACAAGTCTACGGTAGCGCGGAAGCATGCCTGCATGATGCACACCAACACCAGTCCTTAAAATTCTTTGCAGAATTTTTCCAAAACCTGTAGTAAATTTTGTGCCTTTAATAGCTTGTGCGATTTTATCGCGCTGTTCTTTACTTGAAACTCCTGTACTAGCGAGTGCTTGAGCAGTTTCAAGAGCTGAATCTTGCGAAAAATGTACTACATAGATTGGTGTTAAACCTTTATTAAATAATAATTCAACAGTTGTAGCAAGAGGCTTATCAGTGTACTCATATTCAAGCGGAATTGGTCTAGGAGCGTTCGCAATAATATCAACGCTTCGTCTTGTTGTTTTCTCTAAGCGCTCAGCAATATCTGTTACATCTCCAAGAGTTGCACTCATAAGTAAAAATTGAGTGTTAGCTAGTGTTAGTAGCGGCACTTGCCAAGCCCATCCGCGCTCTGGATCTCCATAATAGTGGAATTCATCCATTGCAACGCAATCAACTTCAGCGTTTGCGCCTTCTCGTAAAGCTTGGTTCGCTAATATTTCTGCAGTGCAACAAATTATTGGAGCATCTGTGTTAATATGCGAGTCACCTGTGATCATACCAACATTATCTCGACCAAAAATCGATACTAAATCGAAGAATTTTTCAGATACAAGTGCCTTGATTGGAGCTGTATAGTATGAGCGTCTGCCTGTTGCAAGTGCAGCAAAATGCATTCCAAGTGCAACTAATGATTTTCCTGAACCAGTTGGAGTGTTTAAGATTACATGATCTCCTGCAAGTAAATCCATAATGGATTCTTCTTGATGCTGCCACAAATCTACATGCTTATTAGTTTTAACCCAATCAACGAATGCTTGAAAAATTTCATCTTCGCTAGCATGATGCAAATCAAGAGCTAACTCGCTTAACACAGTCATATTTCACCTTTACCCCACGCTTTATGAAATATTTATTTTGCAAAATTAGCAAGTGGATATCACGCAAATTACATCACACAATATCCACTTATTTTATTTGCTATTTACGTTTCTTCTTATCTCTAACTTTCACAGAGATTTGAATTGGTGTTCCTTCGAATCCAAATTCTTCGCGCAAAGACCTCTCAATAAAACGGCGGTAACTATGCTCAAGGAATCCTGTTGCAAAAATCACAAAACGAGGAGGCTTAGTTGAAGCTTGTGTTGCAAACAAAATTCGCGCTTGCTTTCCGCCACGAAGAGGATGAGGATGAGCAGACTGAATACGTCCTAAGAAAGCATTTAATTTTCCTGTAGGAATACGCTTATCCCAACTGTCTAAAGCAGTTCGCATAGCGCGCGCAAGACGATTTGTATGCCATCCAGTTTTTGCAGAAAGATTCACGCGCTCAGCCCAAGTTACACGATCAAATTCAGTTTTCCACAAGCGTTCCATACGTTGTCTTGAAAACTCATCCATTAAATCCCACTTGTTAAACACAAGTACGATTGATCTACCTGCATCTACTGCTTGGCTCATAACTTTCAAATCCTGCTCCGCAATAGGCTGAGAAGAGTCAAAAAGAATTAAAGCAAGTTCACAGCGCTCAATTGCAGCTTGCGTACGAAGTGAAGAATAGTATTCTGCTCCAGTAAGCTTATGCGGTCTTCTCTTAATGCCAGCAGTATCAATAAAAAGCCAGTCTTCGCCATCAACTCGCACAACTTCATCAATAGGGTCACGAGTAGTTCCAGCTAAATCGTTTACAACAGCACGTTCTTCATTAGCTAAATGATTTAAAAGCGACGATTTACCAACGTTTGGACGCCCGACTAAAGCAACTCTACGAAGACCTTGCGGAGTTAAGAATCCAGAAGTTTTATTAGCTTTCTTCAAAGATGCAAGAGCTGCGTCAAGCAAATCACCAACGCCTCTTCCGTGCATTGCAGAGATTCCATATGGCTCACCCATTCCAAGCTTCCAAAACTCTGCAGTCAAATACTCACTTCTAGCATCGTCAACTTTGTTAACAGCCAACGTAATAGGTTTTCCTGCAGCGCGAAGAAGAGAAACAATACGCTCATCTGTTGCTGTTAAACCAACTTGACCATCGACTAGAAAAATAATAGCATCACTTAAGCGTACAGCTACTTGAGCTTGCTGAGCTATAGAGGAATCTATACCTTCAACGTCAGCTTCCCATCCTCCAGTGTCAACCAACTTAAAGTTAGTTCCAGCCCATTCAGCATCGTAACTTACTCGATCACGAGTCACACCTGGAGTATCTTCAACAACTGCAACTCTGTGACCTAAAATTCTGTTTACTAGTGTTGATTTTCCAACATTTGGCCTACCAATTACGGCGATTACACCAACAGCTTGAGAATCCTTTTGCTCGTCACTACTTGCAAAATCTCCGCTAAGAAGCTCACGATCTTCATCGTCAAGATCATAACCTTCAAGATTTGCTACATAACGATCATACTCATCCTGCTCAATAGCATCATCAACTATTTCAACAAGAGCATTCAAAGTTTCATCAAACGTTAAATCAGAATTATCAAGCGTTGTAACACCGTCTGCAGCAGAGAGGAAACTCGTAACTTTAGAATCTTTAGCATCGCGAGCGCTAATATTGTCTTCTTCAGACTCGTTATTTTGCAAATTCTCTTGCGAAATATCTTGTTTATTCCTCCTAGCTTGACGCACATCTTCACGCGCTGTAAGCAATACTCGAACTTGAGCATTAGGAGCTACAACAGTAGTAATATCACGACCTTCTGCAACTATTCCTTCACCTTTAGAAAAAGAGTCTTCTTCTGACTGTTCAGCAATATATGCACGCTGAGCAGCAATAAGCATTCTGCGAACTGAAGGTATTGAAGAAACAGTAGAAACAGTAGAAGAAACTTCGCAAAGACGCAATTTATCGCTAATATCTTCACCATCAACTACAACTATAGGATTTTCAGGATCAACGTTAAACTTCACATGATCATCTGTAAATAACTCACCAACAGATTCAACTATTTTGTTAAAACGCTCAATATCCGCAGAATTTGTTGGCTTACCTTCTTCGTCTAAAGAAAGTTGTTCACTTAGATCAATACCATTCTTCAAACACCACCATGCAGCAGCTCTATACATTGCACCTGTATCTAAATACGCAAAACCATAGTATTTAGCTAAAGCACGAGAAGTTGAAGATTTACCTACTCCTGCTGGCCCATCAATAGCTACACAAATCACAGACCAACCTCCTTAGAAAGCGAGCGCACTTCAGTTTGCGAAAGCACACGATAAGATCCAGCTTTTAAGTCCCCTAGTTTAATAGGACCTATTTGTGTGCGAACTAAGCGCTTTACAGGAAAACCTACAGCACCAAAAATTCTGCGTACTATACGATTTTTACCAGAGTGCAATACAACTTTTACAATTGTCGTATCATGATTTTGATCGATTATTGCACAACGATCTAATTTAATCCAACCGTCTTCAAGATTAACACCTTGTGAAACTAAACGTCTGCACACAAGACCGTTAATTTTTCCTTCTACTGTTGCAATATAAGTTTTCTCAACTTCATATTTTGGATGCATAACATGCTGGCTTAACTCACCATCATTAGTCATTAAAATAAGACCTTCAGAATCGTAATCTAAACGACCCATATGAAAAATTCGATCGTATTTGTCACCAACAATATCTCTGAGCGTAAATCGACCTTTAGGATCATCCATTGCGCTTAAAACACGCTTCGGCTTATGTAACGCAAGTGTCACAAGTTTTGTATTAAATTTAACTCGCGAACCATCAACACGCACTTTTTGACGCTTAGGATCAACTCTTGTACCAAGTGTTGTAACTAGCTCATCATCAACTTCAACACGACCATCTAGAATAATTTCTTCACACTTGCGGCGTGAACCAAATCCCGCTTCAGCAAGTAGCTTTTGCAGTCGAATGGCGTTTGTGGCTTCTTGTTGCGCCTGATTGGCGCGGGAATATGCGTTTGGCATCGTTCTCCCAACGTGACCTCAAGAATAGTAACACTTTGCATTATTTGCATTATTCATATCTATAAATATCAGCAAATAGTGCAACAGAACTACTACTCATAAACATGATTTTTATTATTTTTAATTATATTTGTAATTATATTTGTAATAATTTCATTAAAAATATGAAATTATCATGAGTTTCTATATTAGCCTATGGCATAGCCGTGATACTATAGCAATCGTTTAACAATCGCGCGAAATATCGCACATTAGAAAGTTAGGATTTTTATGGACACTATAGATTCAAAAAAATCACCAAATAAAATCGATATTTTAACTCGTTTTGGTGTAGAATTTATTGGAACTGCTTTTATAACTTTTACAATTTACTTCTTCTCAACTATTATTTTTGTTTTCAACAGTCTTAACACGTCCTTAACTGGAGTTGGAGTTCTTTTTACTGTTGTTACAACAGCAATCGCATACGCTGCAGTACTTGGAACTTTCGGAAGAATTTCAAACGGGCATTTTAATCCTGCAATAACTATTACTTCTATACTTATTGGCAGAAGCCGTCTTATTGAATTACTTTACATCGTAGCTCAAGTATTAGGATCAATATTCTCAGCCTTAGTTCTTATTTTGATTCTCCCTCATTCAAATTCTTTACCGATTAAAACATGGTTCTCTTCAGTAGCAAACGGCTATGGAAGCTCTTCTATGTCTGCAAACCTGCTTAAGAGCGTAAATCTATCGTTTGAAGTTACTACAGCTATAGTAATAGAAATAATTGCAGTTATCTTAATTGTTTCAGCTTATATTATTTTGACTAAAAATAATGGAAAATACAAAAAGAATTTCTCAAGCACAATGGGTATTGTTTACGCATTAGGCGCTTTGATTACGTACCCTATTACAGGAGTCGGATTAAATCCTGCTCGCTCAACTGGTATTGCATTTGTAATAACTTGCAATATGCTGAAATTCAAGTCTTTCAAAGTATTCACCCAAACACTTCTCGAATCTCCATCAAGTAAATTATGGGTATTCTGGGTAGCGCCTATTTTTGCATCTGCAATCGTTGGACTTGTAATATTACTTGGCAAATTGATAAAAGACTATTCAATGAATACAGTTGCAAACGTAAGTGATGCAAATTCAAATTTGCGTATCGAAGAATTAGATTCATCAGCAAACAATGAACTATTCTATGACGCTAAATCTAGCGATACTAAAGATAGCAACACTGAAACAAACGAAGATAAGTCTAACTAAGTTAGATTAAACTAAGTTAGATAAAATTGAGATAGCAAAAG
The DNA here is from genome assembly GCF_947280595.1 of uncultured Gardnerella sp. NCBI lineage: Bacteria > Bacillati > Actinomycetota > Actinomycetes > Bifidobacteriales > Bifidobacteriaceae > Gardnerella > uncultured Gardnerella sp. Next base: position 158,473 of record NZ_CAMYOS010000001.1, read on the forward strand.
TCGCTAAAATTCTCAAAAACGAAATTAGCCATTAGATATTTAAGTATCTAATGGCTAATTTAATATTTACTTTATCTAAAATCTCTATTTAAAAAATACAGTGCAATTAAATAATCAAATCAGTTTAATAAATCGCATAACTTAAACTAAACTAAAACTAAACTAAAACTAAACTAAAACTAAACTAAAACTTATTAAATAGCGTTTAATTAGAAGAATAGCGTAATAGAAAAATATGTTATAAGCAATCCAACACCTAAAAATATTGAAATCACAGAATCAAATAAAACACTTCTTACTTTCCAAGGGCTGCGTTTTTGAAGAATTATTCGCATAATTCCAAGAACTATAGAAGTCACAGAGATAATAACAGTAGCAATCAATGTATATCCACAAAAAGCTAATAGAGCGCATAAAACAACTAAGCACGCTACAATCCACTCTGCGTAAGGCTTACCTTCCTTTTTCTCAGAAACATAGGGATGAGTATTATTTGATTGCGCTTCATCTTTCACTATCTTATTTAAATGCTTCATAGGATTGCCACTTACCATATTTTTATAATTTTTATTCTCTAACAATTATGCATAACAATTACGCCTAACAATTTATGCATATTATACTTTTACAACAAGATACAGAATACAATATGTTGTAAATCTATAAATCAACAAAACGAAAATCTATAAAGCAAAAACAACAAAAAATTAGGTTAGTACAACCCAAAAATTATATAAATTAAAATAAAATCACTAAAGTAGAAATATATAAAATAATCGGGTGTCGAAAAGATTCGCGCTGAAATATGCTCTCTTAAATAAGCAATATCAACTAGAAACTACCAACACCCGAAAAACTAATTCTACAAACTAATTTTACAAACTAATTTTTAAGAGTATTTTTCTTTCATGCTTTTTAATGGAAGAAGTGACGAGTACCAGTAACGTACATTGTCACTCCGGCATTACGCACAGCTTCAAAAACTTCATCATCGCGAATAGATCCACCTGGCTGAACAATTGCACGAACTCCAGCATCAATAAGAATCTTAGGACCATCAGCAAATGGGAAGAATGCGTCAGAAGCAGCTACAGATCCGCGCGCTCGCTCAACTCCATCAGCTAAAGTATTTGCACGTTCAACAGCAAGATTACAAGAATCAACTCTATTTACTTGTCCCATTCCAATACCAACAGTTGCATTGTTATTAGCTAACAAGACAGCATTTGATTTTACGCAACGAAGAGAACGCCACGCAAAGAACAGATCTCGCATAGTATCAACATCTGCTGGATCTCCAGAAACAAGCTTCCAATTTTCTGGACTATCACCTTTATCATCAATCAAATCTGCGGTTTGAACTAACGCACCACCATCAATTGGATGAAGTTGCAAACCAAAAACAGGCGGTTTAGCAACTTTCAAAATCCTAAGATTCTTCTTTTTAGTTCGCAATAATTCTAATGCTTCTGGATCATAATCCGGAGCTACAATTACTTCTGTAAAAATAGGACGAACACTTTGCGCCATTTCAAGAGTAACAGTCGTATTAGTAGCTATAACACCACCATAAGCACTAACAGGATCACAAGCATGAGCTTTTTTATGAGCCTCAGCCGCACTTTCGCCAATCGCCAATCCGCAAGGATTGTTATGTTTGCAAACAGCAACAGCGATTCGCGGAGCAAAATCCCACACAGCACGCCAAGCTGAATCAGCATCAACATAATTGTTGTAACTCATAGGTTTTCCACCTAAAAGTTCAGCTTGCGCTAATCCACCTTTTCGCAAAGGATCTACATATAATCCAGCTTGTTGATGAGGATTCTCACCATATCGCAAAACATTTTCTATGCGATACGTGCGAGTAAAATCATGCGGCATAATCGAATTATTCTCATGAGTTTCTTGATCCTTCAAAGACTCATCACATAAACTCTCAGGCTTTAGCCAATTATCACTAGTCCATTGAGAAATAGCAGCATCATATGCAGCAGTATGAGCAAAAGCCTTACGAGCTAAGTATTTTCTCTCATCCAAGCTAAAACCTTCACCTGAAAGCACTCTTTGAGCAAGCAAAGTATAATCATTTGGATCTGTTATAACAGCTACTGTCGCATGATTCTTTGCTGCAGCGCGAATCATAGAAGGTCCGCCTATGTCAATTTTTTCAATAATTTGAGATTCATTTCCACCGTTTTTAACAGTGTCTACGAAAGGATAAAGATTAACAACTACTGCATCAAAAGGATCAATATTTAAATCTTTAAGCTGACGAACATGTTCAGCATTATTCATATCAGCTAAGATACCAGCATGAATATGAGGATCTAAAGTTTTTACTCGACCATCCAAGCTTTCTGGGAAACCTGTAACTGTAGAAACTTCAACAACATGAACACCTAATTTTTCAAGATATGCAGCTGTTGAACCTGTAGATACCACCTGAGTACCTTCGTGGATAAACGCTTTTGCAAGCGTATCAAGTCCCTCTTTACGAAACACTGAAACCAGTACTCGTTTGATTGACCGTTTACCTGTGGTTATCAGCACATCTGCCTCTGATTCATGGCGCTGTATCTGTTGCACGGCGGTCTTCCCTCCTTATATTGGATGAGGTTTATTCTTTTACAGTCTTCGAGCGTACTGTTCTAGGAACATTATGCTTTGAAGACAAAGGTGGATTATCAGATGATTCTTTAGAAACATCTTCATTATTATTTTCGCGTGACTTAAACGAACTATTAGTATTACTAAAACTACTCAAACTATTAGTATTACACGAACTGCTTGAACTATTAGCATTACTCAAACTGTTTGAGCTACTCGAATTGCTTGAAGTACTCAAACTGTTAGAACTGTTAGAACTGTTAGAGCCACTCGAACTTTTTTCACTAGTATTACTTGAAGAACTAATAATAGTTTTTTCTTCATCTGAAGCTGAAGAATTGATTTTATTATCATCTTTATGAGGAAAATATTTATTCTTAATAAAGTCTAATAAAAGACGAATTAAGCATAATAATACGATTCCAATTAAAGAAACAAGCCATGCTGAAATAAAAGGCAACAAAGTAGATTGGCCAACAGCATGAACACTTTCAATAATATTAACACCTACATTCTTAAGGCGATATTGCCCAAGAGAACCATTACAACAATTAAAAATAATTGTCATAACAATTGTTGTACATGATGCAATAGCAACTAAGCAGACAGCAGAAAACGAAAAATCGATAAAAGTTTGCTTATAATCAATCTTATTTGAACTACAACGCAAACGTATATTGCATCCATTTTTAAGGAATAATATAAATAAAGCACATATAAACATGGATGCAGGAATCGCACCTAATATCAACAATTGTTGTAAATTCCCCGTGACAGCATGCGGAAATATTCCAAACACTGGAACTGGAGGAATTTGTTTATAAGATGCATGATTCAGTGCAAAAGAAGCAACGCTGCCAAACGAAAAACCTGCACCACATATCCATGACAAAATCCATAAAACAACATTAGGTAGCCACGCTAAGCAAGCAATAGTAGTCAGAATTCTAGAACCTTGTTGCATATCTAAAGTCACAAAATACGACTCAACGTTTTCAGCACCCAACACAGAGAAAAGTACAATAAAAACACAAGAAACTACAGCATAAACAATTACTACAGCTAAAGTACCAATTACTGAAAGTCTAATAGCTTTACAAGCAATAGAAGGAATATATTTTTTAATCCAATCTTTAACAAAATTCATAATTTTACTATTTGGAATTACAGCAAATAGTAAAGAAATTATGTATATAACAGAACTTTTTACTAATAATATTGGAAGTGAGTCTAACAATTCAATAGAAGTATTACGCGAAATAATTCCATTTAAAATAATCCAACAAACTAAACCAATAATATAAACAGGTATGCTTCCTTTAAAACGACTAATAAGCCAAGACATAAATGCTATAAGTAGAAAAGTTAATCCAAGCGGAATTATAGTTAAAATGAAACCATCAAATCCTAGCCCAACACCTTGAGCAAGCATTAAAGTGGCACAAGTAATAGACATAGCAGAATCAGAAAAATTACCTGTTCCTTCTTCTATAGAAATAACAAGTAATGTTAAAGACAAAAACAATCCGATTGTTAATGCAAACACAATCATAGTAATAATAGGAGATGCAATTCCTTTAAGGAAAGTTATAACATAAGATTTTAATCTTTCCATAATTGCCTCCGAATACTACAAACTATTCCTATTTTCTTCGGTCGCATTCGAACAAATCCAACAACCTACTATTTTTATATTATAAATAAAATCTACGCTGGCATAGTCATTAAACTTGAACAATTATATGATCTCAAATCATCCATACCGCTGATACCAGTAAGTTCCATTACAAAAGAGAAACCTGCAACAACGCCGCCAGAGCGTTCAATCAATTTTGCAGCAGCTTTAGCAGTTCCACCTGTAGCAATCAAATCATCAACAATTAGAACTCTTTGACCAGGCTTAACAAGATTACACTCAATCTCAATTTTAGCTTCACCATATTCTAAAGAATAAGATTCACTAATAACATCAGGAGGTAATTTACCTGCTTTACGAACAGCTATAAAACCCTTGCCTAATCGCGCAGCAAGAAGAGGGCCAAATAAAAATCCTCTAGCTTCTAATCCTGCTACCAAATCAAAAGAATCAACTGGAACAGGCAAAGCATCAATAAGAGAATTTACTAATATATTCATTCCACGAGTAGAAGAAAATATAGGGAGAAAATCACGGAATATAATATTTGGACTAGGAAATCCTGGAACAGTACGAATCAGAGAAGCCAAATATTGAGAATCTTCTTTGCTTATTGTTTTAAGTGGCTTTACTGTTATATCAGCTGTTTTGCCCGCTTTTACATCCGATATTTGCATAATCCTACTATTCTTTTCTCTCAAACATTTTGATGAAAACAATTCATATATATCAACTAATGAAGAATACTGGCTCCAATATGCATTTATTCTCACAATTGGAATCAAACAGCATTATTGTTTCGACTTTCAACAACCTATATATTAAAACTCTTAACTTTTAATCAATTGCATTAAAACGAAGGGAATAATGCTGAAAATTCAGATATACTTTATGCTTTTATTAAGATTGTAAGAATTATTAGTTCCTACTATTCTTCCTCACTGACAGTATTGTCATCATTAGAATCTTCAATAGATTCATCTTTACTAGTTTTATTAGTTACTTCTAAGCTAGATTCTATTTCATTAGATTCATGAGTATTTTCTGAAGAGTTTTCAGCATTCTTATTAGAATCCTCTACATTGGACTCTACATTGGACTCTGCATTGGACTCTGCTTTATCGTCTTCAGACTCTTCATCGCTAATAAAAGCAGGACGTGTATATTCTCTATTCACAGCGCGGAATGAGAATCGCAATAAACTTCCTTCAGAATCAATAACGATTTCCTCATACTTCGTATCCACGCTAACAACTTTTCCAATAATGCCACCAATAGTGATAACTTCAGTACCAGGTTTCAAAGAATCATAGAATGAACGTGCTTCAGCTTGACGTTTTTTCATGCTTCTCGATTGGAAGAACAATAAGCCAATAGCAAAAACCAAAAAAATAATAAGACCATAGTTATTAAAGATTGAAGGCACAACTAACTCCTTAAATATCCAACCCTAAGACGGGCGAAATGCCGTCCAAAATGATTATTTTAAAATAGCGAGCTGACATTATCAGGCTCTTTTAAACCTAAATGTTTCCAAGCTTTAGGCGTTGCAACACGACCTTTAGGAGTTCTAATTAAGAATCCTTCACGAACTAAATACGGCTCACAAACTGTTTCAACGGTTTCTGATTCCTCACCAACCATTGCTGCAAGATTATTAAGCCCAACAGGACCTCCATTAAATTGGCAAACAATAGCCTTTAGTACAGAAATATCTAAACGATCAAGCCCTTGAGTATCAATCTGATACAAAGATAACGCTTCTATTACATCATCACAATTAACTTCTTTAAGATTGTGAACAATAGCCCAATCTCTAACACGTCTTAGCAAACGGTTTGCAATTCTAGGAGTTCCTCTAGAGCGGACAGCAAGCTCTTTAGCTGCTTGATTTTGAAGCTTTACTCCAAGAACAGACGAAGAACGTTTAACAAGCTTTTCCAACTCTTCGTGTGGGTAAAAATCCAAATGCGCAGTAAAACCAAAACGCGCTCGCAATGGAGAAGGAAGCATACCCTCTCTAGTGGTCGCACCAACTACTGTAAAACGTGGAAGAGTTAAAGGTATAGAAGACGCTCCCGGACCTTTACCAACCATAACATCAACGCGGAAATCTTCCATAGCAATATAAAGCAATTCTTCAGCAGCACGCGGCAACCTGTGAATCTCGTCAATAAATAATACTTCTCCTTCATCAAGAGAACTCAAAATTGACGCTAAATCACCTGCATGCTGAATAGCAGGACCAGAAGTAATACGAATAGGAACTTGCAATTCGTTAGCTACAATCATTGCAAGAGTAGTTTTACCTAAACCTGGAGGACCAGCTAAAAGCATGTGATCAGGCGGAACGTCACGTTTTTTCGCAGCATCTAAAAAGAGTTGCAACTGAGCTTTTAAAAGAGGCTGTCCAATAAAACCTTCTAAAGCGTGCGGACGAAGCTCCTCATCGCTAACTTGCTCATTTCCTAAAGAAGATGAAGAAACCATACGCAATGATTCTTCAGCAACGCCAGTATTTACCGCAGAAGTATATTCATCACTCACTTCAACTCCCCCAATACTTTATAATTATTAAGCAACATAATCATCTACCCCTATCTAGCAAAGTCAATGCCATGCGCAAAACATTAGGCATATCTGCTTCAGTTATAGGAGCAACAATATTATTTTCAGCACAAACTTGTTCAACAGCTTTTTGAGCGTCTACTTGGCGCCAACCAAGAGATACAAGACCATAAATAACAGACTGCTTTGCGGAATCAACATTCTTATTTTGCAACTTAGAAGTATCACTATTATCACTAGCAAATAAAGCAGAATCAAGCGACCCTTTAAGTTCCAAAATAATCTTCTGAGCACCCTTCTTACCTAAACCAGGAGCAGCTGAAAGCGAAGTTACATCCCCATCCGCAATTGCTTTAACTAAACGATCAACATTAAGAGTTGAAAGTAAAGAAAGAGCTACTTTAGGACCAATACCACTAACTTTTTGAACTTGCAAAAACATGCGTTTAGCTGCTTGAGATGTAAAACCATATAAAGTTATTGCATCCTGAGAAACTTGCATTGACGTGTAAACACGAACTTCCTGCCCTTCATGCAAAGAAGACAAATCTTGAGACGACATATAAGTTTCGTAGCCAACTGACGAAACAAGAATAAGCGCAGTACGAGAATCAACTGACACAACTTGCCCAACAAGCATACCAATCATAAACGCTCACCTTCGTCTTCTAAGAACTTGTAAAACCATCTAAAAGCCGCCACAATCGCAACAAAACAATTACAACAAAAGTTGCAACAAACATTCTGAAAACAATCGCAGTAGAACATCTGTTCTATTTTGTATACTACATGCCTCGAGCGACACTTGATTTGCAGCGTGCCGCGCGCGAAGCTAAAGCCCATTGTTTCTGGGCATTTGTTAGATGCTGCTCTCGCTCTCCTCCTTGCAATGCTCCAGATGGACGAAGAGCATGACAAATAGCTTGAGCTAAGGCATCAGCAGCATCAGCTGGAGTTGGCAAAACATTAAGACCAAGAAGGCGCGCAACCATACGCTCAACTTGCTTTTTTTCAGCTTTTCCATTACCAGCAACCGCAAGTTTTACTTCAGTAGGAGTATGTAAAGCAACTGGAATATTTCGCTGAGCAGCAACAAGCATAGCAATACCTGCTACTTGAGCAGTGCCTAGAACAGTATTACGATTCTCTTGAGCAAACACTCTCTCAATAGAAACAACGTCTGGAGAAAAACGCTCAATCTTTTCAACTAGACCATTGTAAATCTTTAATAGTCGCAAATCCTGAGAAAGATCCGGATCAGATCTCAACACATCGACGTGAATAAAAGAAAGCCGACGCGAAACGCCGGCTTCAATCACGCCAACCCCACAGCGAGTAAGCCCGGGGTCAACGCCAAAAATCATCATATGAAACTATTCTGCTTCCTCAAGCTGAGCCATAACTTCATCAGATGCAGTCCAATTACTATAAATATTCTGGACATCATCAAGGTCATCAAGATTATCAATCAAACGAGAAACCTTTTGAGCATCTTCAAAACTTAGCTCAACTTCATTATTCGGATGCATAATAATATCTGCAGAATCGTAATCAAAACCGGCTTCTTGCAAAGCTTTACGAACTGTTACTAAATCACTTGGATCAGTGTATACAGAATACACATCGCCGTCATCAGCAACATCTTCAGCACCAGCAACAGCAGCAACCTCGAAAAGCTTATCGTAATCAACGCCTTCAGAGGAAACCTCAATCAAGCCTTTACGCTCAAAGTTGAAACTCACAGAACCAGTTGTTGCCAAAGAACCATTACCTTTAGTAAGAGTAGAACGAACGTCAGCAGCAGCACGATTTCTATTATCTGTGAGGCATTCAATAATTAAACCAACGCCTGCAGGAGCATAGCCTTCGTAAACAATCTCCTCATAGTTTGCGCCGCCAGCTTCCTCACCAGAGCCACGCTTAACAGCGCGCTTGATGTTATCAGCAGGCATAGAAGCCTTTTTAGCTTTAACGATGGCATCATACAATGTTGGATTACCATCAGGATCGCCACCCCCCAAACGTGCAGCGATTTCAATATTCTTAATAAGCTTAGCAAAAAGCTTACCACGCTTAGCGTCAATAGCAGCTTTCTTATGCTTTGTGGTCGCCCACTTGGAATGACCTGACATGATGCTCCTAACAAATGTACAGTTATACAAACGTGACGATTTTAATGCACTTTAGCGACAAATCTTATTATTATTTTTATTTAAGACCTTGTTTTACTTCAATAATTCTCTGAACAACAGTCACAATACCACCAATAGAAAGCAATATCATAGCGCAACTTAGCCAAAAAAGCTGATTAGTTAAACCAGAAATAGCCATAGAAATAAGTATCACAGCAACTCGATCTGCTCTAGTAATCAATCCACTTTTAGGATCAACTGAAATTGACTGACCGCGAGCGCGAGTATACGAAGTTACGAAAGCTGCCATTAGAGCAATTGCGCAACTAAGTAAACCAATATATTTTAATGAAATTCCAAGTACAGATGGAAGGAAAATGCATACGTAAGAATTTTTAGCACGATACAAGCAAATCCCTATTGCAACAAATAATGACCAATCTGCAATGCGATCAAGAGTTGAATCAAGGAATGCACCGAATTTTGTACCACCAGTTGTCAATGATGCAACAGAGCCATCTAAACCATCTGCAAGTACAAAAATAGTAAGTAATATAGTTCCTATAATAAGTTGACCCGTAAAAGCCGTCACAAATGCTGTAACAACTACTGCTAACGTGCCAACAATTGTTACAGAATTAGCACTTACACCTAGGCGAACTAGCAATTTTGCAACCGGAGCAATAATGCGCTTAAAGCCGCTTCGCAATGATTCCAACATTAAATGAAACCTTCCTAGCTCATTCACAAGTAAAACTTGTGTTCAGTTAACACTTTTATAGTACCGTGAGTATGTAAGAAAATAGCAAAAAGATAGCAAAAGCCCACACAACGTTAAGAAGCGTGGGCTTTTGTTATTTAAGATTCAACTTATACAAAAGATTAAGCTATTTATTAAGTTAGATAACTTAATCATTTAGTATAGCGCTCGAAATCTTCAGAAGTATTCACCTGAACGCGCTGCTTAATAATGGATAAAATCCACTCTTTAGCTTGCTGAACAGGAACACCATTCAATTGGCTACCATCGCGGAATCGGAAGCTAACAGCATTATTATTAACATCCTCTTCGCCAGCAATAATAGTGAATGGCACTTTAGATTTAGAAGCATTACGAATCTTCTTACCAAAGCGATCGTCAGAACTGTCCATTTCGCAACGAACCATATTCTCTTCCAAATCACTAATAAACTTTTGCAAATGCGGAGCAAACTCGTCTGCAACAGGAACACCAGTTACTTGCACTGGAGCAAGCCATGCTGGGAATGCGCCTGCATAATGCTCAAGCAAAATAGCAAAGAAACGCTCAATAGATCCAAAGAGTGCACGGTGAATCATAACAGGGCGCTGATGGCTACCGTCAGCTGCAATATACTCCAACTTAAAGCGCTCAGGCAAGTTGAAATCAAGCTGAATAGTAGAAACCTGCCAAGTACGTCCGATTGCATCGCGAGCTTGCACTGAAATCTTAGGACCATAGAATGCAGCTCCACCTGGATCGTCCACGAGTTCCAAACCAGACTCTTTAGCAACCTCAGCTAAAGTGCTAGTTGCTTCTTGCCAAATCTCATCAGAACCAACAAACTTGTGCTCATCTTTAGTAGAAAGCTCCAAATAGAAATCATTCAAACCAAAGTCTTTAAGAAGACCAAGCACAAAGTTAAGCAAGCTCTTTAACTCATCACGCATCTGTTCACGAGTGCAATAAATATGCGAATCATCTTGAGTTAATCCGCGCACACGAGTTAAACCATGAACAACACCAGACTTTTCGTAACGATATACAGTACCAAACTCGAACAAGCGCAAAGGAAGCTCACGATAAGAACGCTGACGCGATTTGAAAATCAAATTATGCATTGGGCAATTCATTGGTTTCAAATAGTAATCAGCACCTTGACGAGTAACGTTACCATTTTCGTCACATTCTTCATCAAGTTTCATCGGAGGATACATTCCATCCTTATACCATTGCAAATGGCCTGAAGTTTCATACAAACCACCTTTAGTAATATGAGGAGTTTGCACAAAGCTATAATGATGCTTGCGATGCTGCTCTCTAGAATAATCTTCCATTGCGTTAATAATCGCAGCACCCTTTGGATGGAATACTGCCAATCCTGGGCCAATCTCATCTGGGAATGAGAACAAATCCATCTCTTGACCAAGCTTACGATGATCGCGCTTAGCAGCTTCTTCCATACGAGTTGTATAAGCCTTAAGCTCTTCCTTGCTAGGCCATGCAGTGCCGTAAATTCGCTGAAGCATAGGATTATGCTCAGAGCCACGCCAGTAAGCAGCAGCAACACGCTCAAGCTTAAAAGCTTTAATATAACGCGTGTTTGGCAAGTGAGGACCTCTGCACAAATCGCTCCAAACTTTATTGCCTTCGCGATCCAAGTTGTCGTACATGCTAAGCTCATGCTTGCTGATTTCTCCAGAGGCAGCAGGATCAAGAGCAGCTTCTTTATCTTCAATCAACTCCAACTTATAAGGTTGATTTGCTTCTTCAGCTCGCGCTTCATCTTCAGTTACAACGCGGCGATGGAAGGATTGCGACTCTTTAATAATGCGCTGCATATGCTTTTCGATTTGCTTCAAATCGTCCGGCGTAAACGGAGTATCAACATCAAAATCGTAGTAGAAGCCGTCTTTAATCACAGGGCCAACGCCTAACTTTGCGTCTGGTCGAATTTCTTGAACAGCCTGAGCCATCACGTGAGTAGCGGAATGACGCATGATTGCGATGCCATCTTCACTATCAAGGGCTACTGATTCCACGGTATCGCCGTCATGAAGAGGCGTGTACAAATCACGCAACTCGCCATTTAAACGCACGGCAATAATATTTTTATCTTCCGCGAAAAGTTCAACGCCAGTGAAGCTTGCATCCACCTCCTTGCGTTCCTCGTTTACGGTGATGGAGATGGTATTTTCAGCCATAATTGTCCTTTTCTATCGGGGTCTTGCGTTACTAATGTGCAGACCTGGACTTGCGTGGCGTCGAATTTAATGCGGTTAAATTTTAAGATTAAATCGCTAAACGACGTCAATCATGCGCATTGTTCACGCACAATTCATTGATACTCTATGACACTCTTAAGACTTAAATATTACGCTGATTTAATTTGTTTCTTAAATACACTAAAAACAAACCATTCACTAAATTTCATAATCAAGAAGAAAGATCCAGCAACAATTGCAATAGTTCCTCCTGCAGAAAGCTTTAAGATTACTGATAACGCTAATCCAACAAGCGATATAAAAATAGATGAAATTACGCAAGTAAAAACAAACTTGTTTATAGAAGATATCCTATTCTTCAAAGCTGCAGCAGGAGCAGCAATCAAAGATACAGACACAACAGTTCCAACAGCAGGAATAATAACCGAAACTGTGATAATAATTAACGCCAATACAACAACTTGCATTAAACCATATCTTCCACCGGATGCTTTGTAATCAATAGGATCAAATGAGCAATGAATAAGATTAGAACAATTAAAACTCCATACACCTAAAGCAATTACAAAAGACAATATAGCTAAAGTCACATCAACTGGAGTGCAATTAAGTAACGAACCTGTTAAAAATCCTTCAATTTTAAGAGGCAAAGGAGAAAACCATTTGTTTAGAAAGTATCCACTAGCAAAACCAACAGTCAAAGTTATTCCTGCAGCAGCTTGAGAAGATATACCTTTTAATTTAGAAACAAAATGCATAACAAGAGAAAGAAAAATACAAGATAAAGTTGCACCAATAAAAAGACCTGTAGACATCACATTTTGATCAATTGTGTACAAAGATGTACAAACAACGCCAAGTACAGCTCCAGGAAAAGCTGCATGCGTAATAGATTCTGTAAAAAATACGCGCTGATTTAGCAATGCTAAAGACCCTACTAATCCGCATAAAGCTCCTACAGCAATTGCTTCTACAATAGGAAGCGCAATAATTTGCCAAATACTTACCATTACTTGCACATACCTTTATTAAAATCAGATTCACTAGAGCAAGAAACACTAGAACTATCTGCACTATCGGCACTATCTGCACTAGTTTCATTTTCTTTAAGTACACGATGAACTTTATTTCTATTAGAATCCAACATTGCACAGAAAACTCTATAGAAGAATCTAAATATCAACACAATTACAAACATCGCACACATACTTAAAGCAACAGCAGCTTGCGGAGAAATAGGATGATCAAGCTCAAGATTCATAACATACATTCCAAGAATCACACCTAAAATACCGACAGTAATAGCAACAGCAACCATTCGTCCTACAGTTCTAGATACCAATCGAGCACTAGAAGCAGGAATTACAAGATATCCAATAACAAGTAAAACGCCGACAGCAGAAGATGCTGAAACTACAACAGCAGCAATACCAACATTTAACACAATATCTACAAGCAAAGTATTTGCACCCATAAGAGGTGAGGAAGCTCTATCAAACGCAACTATAATTTGCTTCTTCCAAGTTGCTAGAAGAACAACAATTGCAAATAAACAAATCCAGATAGCTTGACTCATGCGCTCATTTGTAACATCAAGAAGTCTACCAAACATAAGCGCTTCAAGCTGGCCAGACATATCTCCTTTTTTAAGAGAAATTACAACACCTAGAGCGAAAAAAGTAGTTAAAACAGTAGCAATAATAGACTCATTTATACGAGTAGAACGAGAAGCCCAAACTAGTGCAGCAACCAAAAAGATCGCACATATTGAAGCTCCCGGAATAATTTGACTTATTCCACCATATAAAGCACCAACCACAATTCCTGGAAAAATTCCATGAACTATCGCTTCAGCATTAAACTCTGCACATCGTAAATTCACGAATACTCCAACAATTCCACTAGCTATAGATAGAACTATAAGCAAGCAAAAAGGACGGAAAATGTAAGGCGCAGATGCAATAAAGTCAAAGCCGGGTATTGATTCAAGAACTTTTCTTAACGACTCAACTAATTGTGCAAGCATATGTGTCAGACTTCTGTAATTTTGGAAATTTGCGGGAAATCGGATTTAGAATCACTAATCTTAGAATCCTCTTCAGCTAGCTTATAAAGCGTAAGACCAGCACTATCAGCAGGAATACTTCCACCGTAAGCAATAGAAATATTCTCTTTAGTCATTACTTCATGAAGAGATCCAAAAGCAACCTGACGCCCAGCTAAAAGCAAAGCTTTTTCGCAAATCGCATCAGCAATAACTAAATCGTGAGTTGAAACAACAAACGAAATACCATCTTTTTTAGCTGATTTCATTATGTTAAGTAATTCTTTACGATTTGGCTCGTCAAGCCCATTAAAAGGCTCATCAAGTAATATAAGCGTTGGATGTGCAACAATAGCTCTAGCAAGCAAAATTCTCTGGCGTTGACCTCCTGAAAGATCACCGAATCTTACATCAGCTCTATTAAACAATCCAACATGTTTAAGAGCGTCCTCAACAGCTTTTTTCTGATCTTTTTTAAGCAAACCAAGAAATCCTGTTTTCCTACTTAAGCCCATAGCTACAACTTGACGTGCTGTAATTGGAAAAGTCAAGTCTAAATCTACTTGCTGAGGAACATAACCAATAGATATATCTTTTGGCATACTCAATTCGCCACGACTTACACGTACAATACCAATAATAGCTTGCAAAAACGTTGTTTTTCCAGAACCATTAGGACCTATTAAAGCCAAAGCTTCACCAGCTTGTACATTGCCGTTAATCCCAGTCACAACAGTTTTATAACCGTACGCTAGGTCGCAATTCTTCATTGCAAGGACGCTCTTACTCAATTTTTTGCCTTTATATAGTTTACTTCTTTAATGAATCACTAACTGACTCCGGAAGGTCTGGAACCTTACCATTCCATGCATTTACAAGAGTTTTAACATTGTGAACAATAGAACCAATGTAAGTTTCACCATCAGATCCAACAGGTCCTAAAGAATCACCATAAAGCGCATCATCGCCGATAATAGCTTTAACACCTGCAGCAGAAGCAACAGCCTTAATAGATTTCGAATTATTTGAGTTTTCAGCAAACAATGCTACAGCACCAGACTTCTTAACATCTTCTGCAGCTTTCTTTATATGGTCTGCTGTAGCATCTTGCTGACTATTGAAATCAGAAAGTGCAGCACCAATAAACTTCACATTATAATCACGCGAGAAGTATCCAAATGCATCATGAGAAGTGAAGAGTACACGATGCTCTTTAGGAACACTATTCAGAGCTTGCGTTGCCCAAGAATCCAAATCAGTTAAAGACTTAACAAACTTTTCAACATGCTCGTCAAAAATAGACTTGCTTTCCGGAAGAGCTTTACCAAGGAAAGCGCCGATATTTTTAACTTGAATCATCGTATTCTTAGTGCTAGTCCAAATATGTGGATCATATTGGAATTCAGGTTCTTTCTCGCCCTCTTCTGGAGGGAATGGCCACTTTTCAGCATGAACCTTCGCGATTCCACGATCTACTTTGTAAGGAAGATTCTTTTCTTTCGCAAGTTCTCCATTAAGATCTTTAATTTCGCTTGCTGTGAGAATTCCAGAAGTTACACCCATCGTGCCTTTAAAGCCAGTTGCCTCAACAGCTTGATCCAAGAAATGCTCAAGATCAACGCCTGAAACAAGCATTAAATCTGCTTTAGAAAGAGCTTTAGACTGAGATGGAGTCATTTCATGCTCGTGAGCAGAAGCATTCGGAGCAAGCAGGCAAGTCAAGTTAATAGTTGATTTTGCTTTATTTTTAGGCGCTCCTATTACAGACTTCTTACCTTGAGAATCAGTCTTATTAAGACTTAGTCCAGAATTTGCATCTGCAGTAGATGCAATTTGAGTAACATAATCACAAATTTGTGTAGTAGTAGCAACAACATTTACTTGATTTCCACTTGCTTTTTGATCCGTAGTTTTAGTAGAAGATCCGCAAGCACACATACTTAATGTAACCAACGCAGCTGTAGCAACAGTTGCAAAAATTCGTGCAGTTTTCACAATTTTCCTTTCGGGAACTTACGCTATTCGCGCTTTAAATCTCTAGTCAGTTTTACTGTAGTCAGTTTTAAATTCTGTTTTATTATCTAGTTCACGATATTTTCCAATTTCTTAATTAGGAAAGATTATCGTTAGCAATAACGCTTATAGCATAGAAAAAATCTAGTGCAAGGTCAACGAAATTGTGAAAAAACAAATTTTTTTTTGCAAAAAAGCATTTTTTAAATCTTCTATCTGATATAATGCAAGATTCTTAAAACTTGTAATAAAATTCACTAAAGTAAATAAACAAGCAACATACATAATTTATCTAATGCTAAACAAAGATTTTTGCTTACATTCATTTAAGAAAAATCGCATAGGATAACATGGCAACACGCCGCGACACGCCAAACTTAAAAAATTTTTAATTTTCTCTTATTTTTCGCAAAAACATACACATCAATTAAAGACAAGATTATTACTACAATTATAAGAATGAAACTATGCCAAGCTACTCTTAAAGAATCTTCAAATTCACGCCAAACTGTATTCGTTGAATTAAAAGACGCAAATAAATACCTTAAAAAGCCTAATTTAGACTCAAACAAATATTCACGCGGAGTCCTCGGAGTTATAACAGGTTCAAATGAATATCCAGGAGCAGCAATACTAACAACTAGCGCTGCATCAAAAAGCAATATTGGCATGGTACATTACGCTGGAGCATTACGCGCTCAAAATCTTGTATTGCAAGCATCACCAGAGATAGTTGTTTCACAAAAATTGCAAGGAAAAGTCAACGCTATAACACTTGGATCAGGAATTCCAGATTCAAAACATTGTAAAGATAATGAAACCAAAGAGCAAAGAGAATATATTTCAGAAATTTTGAAGTTATATTCAATAAACAAAAAAGATGAAAACAAAACGAATACAAATAATTTAGAAAATGTATTACAACAAGACACTCCCCCTATTTGTGTAGATGCTGGAGCATTAGATCTATTGCCTGAAAAAGTATCATCAAAAGTTATATTAACTCCACACTATTCGGAATTAAGTTCACTTTTAAAAAGATATGAGATTTACGCAAACGCGCAGCTTATAGCAACAAATCCAATAGACTACGCAATTCTTGCAGCAAATCTAACGAATGCAACAGTTTTACTTAAAGGTTCAAACACTATTGTTGCTTCACCAGAAAATCTAGATCTTCCAATATACATTTCTAATTACGGACCATCTTGGCTTGCTACTGCAGGATCTGGAGATGTTTTAGCTGGAATTTTAGGAGCTCTACTAGCACAAAACTATTCGAATCCAAGTGACTACAGCAAACAAGAAAACAGCAAAAAAGAAGACAAGCTTAACTATGCATTGATTGCATCAAGCGCAGCAACAATACACAGCTTTGCATCAATTTTGGCATCACATAAAACTCAAAACTACAACTATAATAACGAAATTAAAAAAATTCTAAATACAAAAGAGGATCTAATAATAGAACATCCAATAGTTGCAAAAGACATAATTGAAGCACTCGAACAAGCAATTGGGCTTATTATGAAACTATAAAACTCTTAAGCGAATAACATACAACATAACAAGAAAGATAAAATAATGAGCAATGAAAAATTTGTTGAAATACATAATGTAATGTTTGATTATTGCAGAGTTTTACTTGAATGGAATTGCCGCGATTGTTTACAAAAACAATTCCCGAACTTAGTTGATATAATTTGCCCTAACGGCAGCTTTGGAAAAGATGATTTAGCTGGATTCTACGAGTTTGAAGACAGAATGGATTCAGGTGAACTTCTTGAAGATCTTATGCCAGAATACGAAAATAGATTTGGCAAGGAACTATCTGAAGCATTCCGTTGGTATTGCGCTAATTACGATCAAGTTCTTACACGCATGACTCCTGGAATAGTTGATCTTTTGAATGACTTACGTAAAGCTGGATACACAGTATGGGGTTTAACAAATTGGTCTAGCGAAACTTTCCCACTTGCACTACGCAAATTCCCAGAACTTTCAACTCTTTTACAAGGCACTGTTATTTCTGGAGTTGAACATTTACACAAGCCACAACCAGAAATCTTCAAATTAGCTATGAACAGATTCGGCATTAAAGCAGAACAAACTGTGTTTTTTGACGATAAAATACAAAATATTGATGCAGCTAATGCAATGAACATACATGGATTCGTGTTTACAGACACACAAAAAGCACGAGAAGACTTAGCATCCTTAGGAGTTAAATTATAAAGCCCGCTAAACGCATTCTTATTTCAAATGTTTTATTAAGAATTACTTCATCAACAAAATCATAGTTTATACTAGCCGCTAAAATAGAATGTTCCTGTGTAATTTCTCGAAAATAAATCCTAAATTGAAAGGCATTAAAATATAATGACACTGTTGCAATTAAAGTACATTGTGAAAATTGTTGAGTGCGGATCCATGAATGAAGCTTCTCACGAACTTTACATTTCACAGCCAGCTTTAAGTTCATCAGTAAAAGATTTAGAACGCGAATTAGGTATAGAGATATTTACGCGCTCATCTCAAGGAATTGCTTTAACTGTTGAAGGAGCAGAATTTCTTAAATATGCTAGACAAGTTTTAGATCAAGCTGATTTATTAGAAGAACGTTATAAAAACGTAAAACAACGCCGTCAATTATGTAGTGTTGCAACACAGCATTATATGTTTGCTGTTGAAGCTTTTGTTGAAATGATTAAAAGTCTAAACTCTGAAGAATATGAGTTTTCAATTAGAGAAACGCGAACTAAAACTATTATCAATCAAGTTGCTGATATGCGTGCAGATCTTGGTTTACTCTATATTTCTGACTATAACAAAGATGTTATTGGCAAGATGTTACGTGAAAAGCATCTTGAATTTCACCCTCTTTTTAGAGCCAAACTTCACGTATTTATATCTAAGACAAATCCTCTCGCAAATAAAACTAGACTTACTTTAGAAGATTTGAAGCCATATCCTTTTATACAATATGAGCAAGGTGAAAACGGAAGTTTCTTCTTCACAGAAGAAGCAGTGTGGCCTGATCATCCGCCTAAAAAAATAAACGTAACAGACCGTGCTACAATTTTGAACTTCATTATTGGCTTAAACGGATACACCATATGCACGGGAATTGATAATGGTGATCTTAATAACGAAAAGATTGTAACGATTCCTTTAGAATGCGATGAAACAATGCTTGTTGGTTGGATCAAGAATGAAAGAACTCAGCTTTCAGAAGCGTCTTTACGCTACCTTTCACAGCTCAAATCCGTATTAACTCAACACGGATACAATGTTATAGATACTCCTAAAATGAAAAATTAACTGAAGTGGCAATAATTTTTGTAAGCAAAACCTATGCTTTTGTTGATGAAGTCAAGTTAATCGCATTCATAAGATTTTGGGAACTAACCCAGATTTTAAACAAAAAATTGTTGCTAGTTATTAAATAACTAGCAACAATTTACGCTGTTTTTAAATCATACAGAAATAAAACAGATAATTTCAATATTGAACTTGGTTAGATATTCATTTTAGAACAAATGCTTTGAGCGCGTTCAAAAAGATGACAATCACTTTGATCATTGAAAGTGAAACCTATAAAAACAGAAGCATCATAATCAAAATCGATGTTATTGTTATCAAGTTCAGTCTTCCAATCACTTTCAAGAATTGTAGAGTTGATTTTGTTCATGATTGAAACCATTGCTTGAGGATTTCCTGTAACACTTACAGCAAAATCGTCAAGACTTTCATAACGCGAATAATTACAAAGAACATTTCTTATTTCTGCAATGCGTTTATTTGCAAATTTTCTATCCATATTGTATCCAATCTTTGCAAATAATATATGACGCAATATCATTGAATATTCTGTCCTGCATATCATAAGCATCTTATGCAATCTAATAATCATCTTTGAAATCTCACTACATTCAGGCAATTGCAATTGACGAAGCAAGTGTGCTATAACACATCTTAATTCGTCATCATTTGCCATAAGTATTAAATTAGAGCTGAAAATAATTGCAGAACGAGAATCTTCTTTTAATACAAAAGCATCTGCTTTTATGCAATCTTTTGTATAAATCTCAGGCATAACAACACCTAATCTTGAACACATTTCTTCAGTCAAATCTACTACTCGACCTACTCTCAATGGTTCTTTGTTTTTACCTAAGTAGTTACTAATTAAATCTCCTGTAATTACATAATTGTATATAAGCTCATAAACTATTCCTATAACTATTCCTATTATCAGCGCTAAAATAATATTAAACGAGCGGATAAATCCAAATAGTATAAAAACCCATATTAAACTTCTCATAATCATATTGCGCTTAATAAATTTATCCGTAATATCTTTAACTTTTCCAACATCAAATACAGGATTAGAATAAAATTGCTGGTTTGAATATTGCGCTTGATTGTTATACATAGGTTGATTTCCGTACATTTTTACCTCGCATTTAATACTTAAGAATTGATTGATTTAATAAATAAGAAAACGTTATTGTTCTAAGATTTCTTCTTGATCCAAATAACGCAATGGTGGGAATTGCGAACTTAAACCTGGGTACATCTCACAGAGAGTATTAAAACGATTTATATCAATTCTTGATTGAATATAATAAGGATTAAAACCTATAAGTAACAATGGCTCAGCATATGTATCTGTTAATAAAACACTAAATTGCTCAGATGCATATGTATTCATAGATTTTAGAGATTTATACATTGCACAAGCCAATACAAAAGGATCTTGAACACAATTTACAGCATACGCATCAGCATCATATTCATCCTGATAAGTTGTATTAGTTTTAACATATTTTAGAATATAATGATAAGCATTTGCGAATCGCATAAAACGATAGAAACATGTATTAGCAAAGTATGCCAATATCGCTGAAATAGTTAGCAACTCAATAATTAAACCAATATACAACATAATCAGTCCTAATAAAGGAGCAGCCATAGTTATTAAGCAAAGCACAAAACATGCGACAATATCTGCCAATTGGAATTTCATCAAAGTTCCAAGCATATTTTCAGATTCAATAGCAGTTCTTTTAACTACAAGATTAAGAGTTGCACTTCCATGGCAATAAGACTCAGCAATATTAAGTCCTTTAGTCCTGTAATATGCTAAACGAGATAATGCAGCTACAATACGCGATCTAGCGATACAATCGTTGCTAGTAAGATGAGCAAATTCATGAGCAATAATGGCTCTTATTTCGTCAACAGTACAATTATTTATTAAATCTTCGCTAATAAAAATTGCACTTCCACTGTCATCACGCATAGCAAAAGCGTTTGCAGTAATGCAAGTTGAATAAATTGCAGGAGATGCAATTCCAACTCTAGCGCTTAAATCATTTACAACATCAAAAACTGGACCATTTACAATTGGTGAAGCATATTCATATGGCAAAATTTCAATAATACTTTTTATAGGATTTTTCCATATATAGTAGTATCGAGCTGCTGGAGCTAAAATAATTGCAATGAAGCATAACATGTATATAAGCTCAATTTTTATGTGCGCAAAAATACTTATAAACGCTGAGCATATAATAATAGGTAATATAAGGAACAAAATAGATACTATAACTAAAGATGCTAACGATGTGAGATAAGAAAATATAAATACTTTCGAAGCAAGCTGTTCTTTAGTTTGAACAGTATTCATGTAGCTATATGCGTTAGATTGCATAAAAGAAAATGATTGCGAAGACTGTTGAGGTTGCGGTTGCTGATACTGCTGAGCTGGATTAGGATTATTTTGATAATTGACTTGCGAATAATTGGCTTGAGAATATCCGTTTTGTTGATTATATGACTGATAATCACTTTGATTATTTGCATAAGAATTATTAGGATCATTCGCATAATATTGAGATTGATCATAATAATTTTGCTGCGAACCTTGCTGATTTTGATAATTATATGAATTATCTTGGTAGTTATATTGATTGTTTGCATTTTGAGGGTTCGATGAGGCTCTATCTGAATTATATGAACCATAATTATAATCGTCCATATTTTTCCTTTCGTTTAGCAAATAATTAAATCTATTATAAAATCTAATAAGAATCTAATCAAAGCCTAATCAAAATAAAATATAGTAAAATCTAATCAAAATCTTTAGGATTCAACACTGCAATAGCTGTTGCTCCTCTTAGACCGCATGTAGAAAACGGTTTTTCGCAAGTAAGAATAATAAGCGAAGCATGAGAAAGACCTAAACGCATTTTGCCTAAAATATCAGGATCAGATTCGCTAGAAGAAAGCCATTGAGCTGCCATAGACATAGTAGGCTCATGCCCTACAATCATAGTTATTTTTGAGTCATTAGCAGATAATAATTCATCCATTACAGATTGCATTCCGCCATCATAAAGACTTTTACGATAAGAAACTATAGGCTTGTCGCCAAAACGTTTAAGCATGCGTTTAACTGTTTGCTCTGTACGATTTGCACTAGAACAAGCTATATAATCAGGCACAAGTTTCATACTTTCTAAACCTTTTGCCATGATTTTAGATTGTTTTAATCCTTTATCACTAAGATCGCGACCCCAATCATCTCCCATAGATGGTGCTAAAGACTTCGCATGTCTCATAAGTAATAAAACATACTTACTGTGATGAGCCTTTTTAGCAATTTTCTTTATTGAAGTCGCCATAATTACCTCCCGGCAGATAAATAGCCAAGTTGTATATCTAAATCACGCAATACTTTTCTCAATTTTCTGTCGGAAATATCGCGAAGATTCAAATCTTCAAGATGATTAGAACGCTCTTGAGGAGTCAAATCGTCAATATCACTAACAGTATCTTTAGTACCATGCTCACGTTTTTTAAGAGCATTAAAACCTTCAGCCATAGCACGAGAAACAATAAGAAAACCTGTATGACCAATCATTTCATGATCAGGCCTTACAGCTAATCCTTGAACTTTCCAAGTACGTTCTAATGTTTCTTGAATTTCAGGTTCACTCCAAGTTCCCATTGATCGCAAAGATTCAACTAATCTAGACATTTGCGTTGTAGTAGTAACGTAAGCTATAAGAACGCCTCCAGGAACTATTACTCGATAAGCTTCCTCAAGCCTATTCCAAGGATCTAGCATATCTAGCATTATTCGATCGTAATAATTATTAGGTAAAGTTTTTGCAACAGTTTCAAAATCACCTGTGAGCAATTTCCACCATTCAGGACGCTTTGAATAATATAAAGTAACGTTAGATTCAGCTATTTTTGCGAATTCTGACCGAAGTTCAATAGTAGTTAATTCACCACTTTCACTTACAGAATCCAATAAACTTAAACTCATAGCTCCAGAGCCAGCCCCAGACTCCAAAACGCGCATACCAGAACGAATATCGCCAAGAGAAATCACTTGAGCAATATCTTTAGGATACATAATTTGAGCGCCTCTTGGCATTGAAAGAACGTAATCTACAAGCCTAGGACGCATTGCAACATAATCCCAGCCACCAATAGCTCGCGCTGCTTTCCAAGGCTTTTTAACATCATTATTTTCGAGTGTATCATTTAAATTACGGTTAGAAGTAACAGTTGTAACTACAACTCCTTCACTTTTACCTATAACGTCATTATGGCATATAAGACCGTGTTCAGTTTGAGTTACACCATCATAAATAAGCTGAGCAGTAATTCGTTTACCTTTGCGATCAGTGAATTGAACCTTTTCTCCACTATGCAAAACTCTAATGCGCGAATTACTTGTTGACACTCAACACCTCACTTAATAAGAATCACGAATATCCTTAAAAATAATCAGTAAATAATTTATAAATATTCTACAAATACATTAAAATCGATTGATTCATCAATGTACCTTCGTATTGACTATCATTTTACGACAAACCCACAATAAAAATATTACAAACTCACTGTAGTAAGAGGCATTGCTGAATCTATCGCAAAATCAGGATTAGAAGGTCTTACTCCTTCTTCAACTAAATTAACTCCTAACATAGCTACCATAGCTCCGTTATCTGTACATAGTTTCAGCTCAGGCAAACGAATTTCTATTCCATGTTCTTTACCTTGCTCTAATAAATGTTCACGAAGTTGCGAGTTAGCAGAAAATCCTCCACCAATCATAAGAGTCTTAGAACCATATTGTTCACAACCCATAATAGCTTTTTTAGAAAGAACATCTGCAACAGAATTTGCAAGAGAAGCACAAACATCATCAACAGGAATTTCAATGCCTTGAGCATTACGAGCTTCAACCCAACGAGCAACAGCAGTTTTAACGCCAGAGAAACTGAAATCATAAGGATGATCCTTTCCAGATCGTCCTTGAGTCAATCCTTGTGGAACTTTAAGAGTATTAGGATTGCCATTGCGACCATGCCTATCTATATGAGGACCACCAGGATATGGAAATCCAAGTAAACGAGCTACTTTATCGAAGCATTCACCTGCAGCATCATCTAACGTTGTACCAACAACGTCAATGCTGCGCGCAATATCATTAACATGTAAAAGCGAAGTGTGTCCACCAGAAACAATAAGAGCAAGAACGTCATCTGGTACATCGCCAAATTGAAGCTGAGTTACAGCAATATGCCCAATTACGTGATTTATTCCATAAATAGGCTTATTTGCAGACCAAGCTAAAGCTTTAGCTCCAGAAACTCCTACAGCTAAGCAACCTGCAAGACCAGGACCAGCACTTACAGCAATTGCATCAACATCACTCAAATCCATATTTGCATCTGCTAAAGCTTTAGAAACAACAGGAACAAAAGCCTCAGCGTGAGCACGTGAAGCAATTTCTGGTATTACGCCACCATAACGCGCATGCTCTTGCATAGAAGATGCAACTACATTAGAAACCAAAGTACGGCCGCGCACAATAGCTGCAGCTGTTTCATCACATGTTGATTCAATACCTAAAACAATTGCTTCACTCATTATTTTCCTCGATTGCCTTATCACTTTCCGAAGCTGAACTTAAACTAACACACATTGTATAAGCATCTACATTCTCAGGTTGGTAATATCTTTTACGCAAGCCCATTATTTCAAATCCATAATTTTTATATAAAGCGAGCGCAGGAGAATTATCTACTCTAACTTCAAGTAGCATTCTTTCAGCGCCAATATTTTTAGCTGAACGCATCATAGTATCTAAAAGAGAAGATCCAATCCCAGATCTTTGATTTACTCGGCAAACACCTATAGTCATAATTTGCGCGTCAAAACCGTCAAACCAATATCCTGCATACCCACGTATATCGTGCGTTTCGTCATCTATATCAGCATAGTATTGACGCATAGGAGCTTCTAATTCTTGAGAAATCATATTCTCATTCCAACATCCGCTAGAGAATAAATCTTTTTCTATCATAGATATTTGATTTATAACTTTTTTATAACTAATATCACTGTTAAGAATTTTATAAAGATTACTTGCATCAGCTGGATATTTAGAGCGCGTTATATTTACTATCATTTCTTATCAACTTGATTTATATCACACAACTTATTTGCAGCACCGAATCCTAAAACATGTTTCAAAGGATTAGGCACAGATACATCTGGTCTTCGTAGATAAAGCGGATCAACATTTTTTTGCGCTATTTTATTATTAAGTTGCGATTGATCTAACGCAGACTGAGATTGATCTAAACTAGACTGTGATTGATCTAACGCGCAATCTTCAAAAATTTCTAACCCTTTAGCTCCTAAATCTAATGCACAAACGTCTGCAATAAAACCTACTTTAGAAATTTTTTGCCAATCTTCAAAGTATTTTTTAGCACCATGGCCTAATACGTCTACACAATAATCAAAGCTATTTAAGCTTTCTAAATACTTATTTACGCGCTCTACTATGTTATTTGGATAATCTATATCCATGTCTATAACAGATTCGCCAAATTCGTTATATAAAGACATATATACTTGCTTGCGGCGCGCATCGTTAAGCGAAAGAACATAATGATGAGAAGATGTTTCATCACATTTTTTGCATATTGACTCTTTTAAAACACGACCATCTTTCAAAGCTTTATCAAATTCGCGGCAACGAACCATTTTACTTTGAAGCAACAAGCTATCGCATCCAATGATTGAAGATTTATTTGCGAAAGCAATAGCTTTAGCTGCAACTATTCCAGCGCGAAGACCAGTAAATGGAGCTGGACCAACTCCAACCACAATACGATTTATATCTTTCGCACTCAATCCTGCTTTTTCAACTACAGACGCAATATTTACTTGTAAACGTTCTACATGCGTGTGAGAATCAGTTTCTACAATTGGCTCATATCCCACAATTCCTACAGTAGAACCGTATGACGTGTCAATAACCAGAGTATTTACCATATCTATCCCTTAACGTAACTAATTTAATTAGTTTACTATTTGCTATTATTAACTAGCTTATTTATTTGAAAATAAAGATATTCTCTTAGACCAATCTCCTCCATAAGGTATTAAAGTAACTACACGATTACCATCACTTGTTAATTTTTCTGCACAATCAGATTGCAAAGGTCTATCAATATGTATTTCTAAACGAGTATCAGACAGCACTCCAGCCATCTGCTCCCCCCATTCCATAAGAACTACAGTTCCCTCTCCTGGATCTTCTAAAGCTTCATCTAAACCTAAAGATTCAAGTTCATCTAACAATCTAGACACACTATCTTGACCTGGAGCAAAATCCTGTCCGCCTAATCTATAAGCATCAACATGAACAAGTGTTGCAGGTTTTCCATTTGCAAAAGTTCCATGCAATTGCCTAGCGATAGTAAATGTTGGAGAAACAATAGGACCGTTCATTTTAAGCCCAACACCCAAACCTTGAGCAAAAGTTGTTTTACCAGCTCCTAAAGGACCTGAAAGTAATACAACATCTCCTTCTCGCATAATATGAGCAATAGATTCACCTAAGGCACGCATATGCGAATCTGTAGGAACACATAGAGTTATACTTTTTTCTTCATTAGCTGACATCGTAATTATTCTTCCCTTTACCGCGTGATGCAATAAGCATAATACACTTTTCTAAAGCATAATTTGGATCATTTGAACCGCCTTTACATTGCTCATCTGCCCAAGCTAAGCACTTAATACACTGGCAAACTCCATCACTATACCACCCAGCTAATTGTTTCATAGCAATATTCAATGCCCAAGGATTAACTTTTGCAGCAGATTGAGAAATCTCACCATTTTTTATTGCGATTGCTTTTGCAATTATTCTCATTTTTGCGCCTAGAGCACCAATAATAGCAATAGGATCAACACCTTGGCTTATAGCAGTACGCACAGCCAATATTGCTTCACTTGCGTTAGATGAAACAGCTTTATCAGCTACAAAAAATCCTGTTACTTGCGTATTTGAAATCAAATATTGATCAACAATTTTCAAATCAATAGGATTATCATCGAAGTCATAACATAGTTGTGAACATAGCGATGCTAATTCTTCTGTTTTGCCACCTAATACTGAAACTAATCTTTGAGCAGCATCAGGAGCAATGCGCCTAGAAGATCTTTCAAAGATATTCATAACAAAATTTAATTGAGCATCAGGCTTCTTTAAATCTGGAACGTTAAGCACTCGAGCACCATCACGAGATAATCTTGTAATAATAGATTTACCTTTTAATCCACCTTCGTGACGTGCAATAACCCAGCGATTATTTTGATAAAAAGAGTTACTTGTATCACTAGATTCTTGGCTCATATAAGTCTTAACAAATGATTCAATTGCATCAACAAGCGATTCTTCTGCTTGCTGTAAATTATTTATAACAACTATAGTTCCATCGCTTAAAAGGCAAGGGCCTATTGATTCATTAAAAGCGGCGGAACTCAGGCAAGCCGCATCTAAATTCAATACTTCTACATTTGAATATTTAAGGAGAATATTATCACGCACGTCTTTTGCATTTAACTCGTTAAGATACGCATCTCCACCAACAACTAACGTCAATGGAGAAATCATGCGATTACTCGACATAAATCCCCCTACATCTTATTGAATAAGACAAGTATAAGTATTGCAAATTACACGAATCTGACGATACTTAAAACCACAAGTAAACGCTTAAAACTATAAGCAAACGTTTAAAACTATAAGCAAATACTCGCGAAAACTATGTTACTATGACGTAAATAATTTCAATGAATCATCCACAATTCGCTTCGCTTTACTATTCGTTAATTGTAGTGCTATATATGATTGACTAACAATATTCAATTTGCGAACTAATTTAGAAATAATAATAAGTGAAACAAATAAAACTAATTCCACTCCTAAAATAAGCCATGCACCTAAAGCACCTTTCATCCAAGGAAAAACACCTAAAGCATATTCGTTACACAAATAAGCGCAACGCTCCATAATTCCCGTGCCAATAGAGGAAGCTCTAGCAAATAATAAACCAACAGAATTATTAAATATTGAAAAAGTTAAAGAAATAAGCCCACATATAGTAGCCCAATCAACAAACGGAGAAACCATCAGATTTGCAAACGTAGACATAAATGATATTTCCGGCTGCATCAATATTTGTATAGGCATAGTAAAAAACCACGCGCAAACTGTAATACTTAATGCAGATGCTAACCATTTAGGCAATAACATACTTAAATATTTTTGGAAAGGAACACCCATAATAATAATCCCAATAGTTGCAGCACATGAAAGAGAAAATGCATAATCCCATGCGAAGCAAGGTTTTACTAGCAGAGTTAAACAAACTGTCCAACTTAACGCACTAATAGATTGATAAGGTCTACCAATTGCAAATGCAATAGATGAAATTAAACACATACTAAGAGCGCGAAAAACACTAGCGGATGGATAAACTATTGAAGCTAGAAAAACACAAGACAATACTTCTAGAAAAGCAGTAAAACGCTTAGGAATAAGAAAATATGAGCAAAGACGGCGAATAAATGCTGAAAGTAGCAAAAAATGACCTCCAGAAACAGCCATAAGATGCATTATTCCTGCATGCTTGAAATTTTCTTTAACACAATCAGCATATGTAGAATCAATAGTATTTTCATATTCACTATTAGAAGAATCTGATGGAAAATATTCTTGTCCTAACAATCCAACAGTAAGACCTGGAACAAGTATTCGACCTTGATCATCTAAATTTTCAGTAACTTTATAAAAAGACTTCCATAAAGAATTTAACATCGAATGATACACACTGGGATTTTTTAATAAAGTTACACTACTAGCAGTTTTTGGAATCGTAATCTCTATAATCTGTGAATTAAATTTTGAAATACTAATCGTCACATCGCTTCTAAAAGAAGAACCATATACAACAAAAGCACAAATAGGCTTATACGCATATAATTTTGCACTTGAACTAGATTTGTAAACTACACTTTTCAAATCACTAGTTTTAAAACGTAAAGAAGATACAGAAACATTTGCAGAACAATCTCCATTAAACGAGTTAGACACTCTAAGCGGAGTGTCAACAGTTAAATCTGCAAGAAAATGCGTATTTTCAGATTCTATAGAATTTTTATAAGAATTTTTAATATCATTTTCATAACGATTTTTGCTACTACTTTTCATGCTATTGCTATTGCTTTTACTATTATTATTACTACTACGATTACTATTTTTAAAATCACCTTTTATATGACGAGAACTTCTATGATTAGCATTTGCACTAAATGATTTTGATACTTTATTATTACGAGCAATTTGCGTTAATATATCTGAATACTCTTTACTAGAAGATATAAAACTCATAATAAAAGCCAACATAATCGCAAAAATTATTAAGAATACAAGAATGCAATTACGCAACCAAAATAATCTAAAATAAATAACACAAGTACGGTTAAAAGAATATTTTCTTTTATCGCAACGCGTTTTAGCATTCCTTTTCAAAACTAATACGTATAAAATAACGCATATACAAAGCACGAAAAACGCAAACACACATGTAATTACAGTAGAATTTATAGATTGAATTGAATCCTTGTGAAAATTTTCTTTAGATGATATTTTTGACGAACAACAAATAAAATCACTAAACCATTTTCCTAAAAAACATCCGCTCCATACACCTATCGCTATAGGTAGCATGCGCCAATCTTTATTGCCGTTTTCTCTTTTTAAAATTCCCAACCTATCTTTCTTCACAATAATCCCCCTAAAATACTCGTTATTTAGCACATACTTTTCCTTTAAATTTTTCTAATGTTTTTTGCCCTATGCCTTTAACCTTCATCAAATCAGAAACTTTCTTAAAACTACCAATACGACGTCTTTGATCCAAAATACGCTCAGCCATTTTAGGACCAACACCATTTAATGTTTGCAATTGATCAATTCCAGCAGTATTTATATTTATACAAGATTTATTTGCATTATTATTCTTATTCTTCGCGCTTGAATTATTTTTATCTAAATCACCGTTGTCATTATCATTGACAGGTTCAGCTAAAGCATTATTATTCGTCTTATGCTCACTCTCTTTAGTTTTATTCGCTTTAACTTTACTTATTTTCTTTACTATTTTTTTACACTTACTTTCGTCATTGTGATTTTCGCAATATTCAGCGTTAATAGAGTTATTTTCGTCTAAATTAGCTCCTTTTTGAGAATATTTTTTCAATGAACTAATCCTATAATTTTCAGCACGGGAATAATTGATAGATTGCGTAATAAGTAAAGTAAGACTAGCACACAAAGCTATAACTAAAATAAGCAATAGCGAAAGCGCATGAATAGGCTTAAAATGAACTCTAACGCCAGACTTATTGGCATTATTATTTTCTCTCACTATGCACTCTTTATTAAAAGAATCACTTTTCGTTCTCTCTAAATATGAATCTGAATTCATTAAATCATTTAGAGATCGAGCTTTGTTCTTTTGCATATAAACTCCCAACCTTTAGCAATACTTCTTATAACTAATCCCCCAAAACCAAACTTTTACTTTCTTCGTAAACTTAAAAGTAATAAAAGTATTTATATTCGAATATATGAAAGAAATGAGAATATTTAAAGAAAAATCACTCTATGTGGTCAGAAGTTCATAAAACTACTATTTAAAACAAAATAGAAAATAGTTAATTCCGATAAACAAAAATACTTAACACTAACTTAAAAGATAATTAAGCACAACATATAAATACTTAACGCTAGATTAAAAGCATAAGCTTTAAAAAAATCTTTAATTTTGCATTAAAACTTACGCTTATCTACATCGTGTATCTCTACATGATATAGATAAGCGCAAGATAATCGTATAAATTACTACTAGTTTTCGTCAGGAACTATAGACACAATTTTAGGAGCTTTCACAATAACTTTTTTAGGAGCTTTTGTGCCTAAACGATCAGCAACAGCTTGTAAAGCAAGTTTTTCAAGCTCAGAAGCATCAATATTTGGATTAACTTCAAGTTTGGCTCGAACTTTACCTTTTACTTGAACAACTGCAACAACAGTATCAACTCCAACATATCTAG
The DNA here is from genome assembly GCF_947280595.1 of uncultured Gardnerella sp. Classification (NCBI taxonomy): domain Bacteria; kingdom Bacillati; phylum Actinomycetota; class Actinomycetes; order Bifidobacteriales; family Bifidobacteriaceae; genus Gardnerella; species uncultured Gardnerella sp. Next base: position 189,947 of record NZ_CAMYOS010000001.1, read on the forward strand.
AATCAGTTTCCGGCCAATTCGCATGAGAAATAGACGTTGTATGCCCAAGCTTATTCCACATTTCTTCACAAATATGTGGAGCTATAGGAGAAAGCATCAAAATAAGTGGTTCTACAGCTTCACGAGGAACATGCTGCAAAGAAGTTATATGATTATTAAGAACAATAAGCTTAGCAATAGCAGTATTAGGACGCATTGCTTCCATTTCAACTGTCACATCAGCAATAGTGTTATTAAGAATTTTTAGAGTTTTATTGTCAAGCTTGCCGTCAGTTACTACGCACTCGCCTGTTTCTTCATTTACAACATTCCTCCATAAACGCTGTAAGAATCTCATTGAACCAACAACATTACTAGTATTCCACGGCCTAGATTCCGCAAGAGGACCCATGCTCATCTCATACAAACGGAATGTATCTGCACCATAATTCTCATACATGTCGTCTGGAGTAATAATATTCTTTAAGCTCTTGCCCATCTTTCCAAATTCGCGATTAACATGCTCACCATGCCAAGTAAAAGTTGGCTCACCATTAGAATCTGGAGCACCTTCTTCAACTTCAGCTGCAGGAACATATTGACCGCGATCATCTGTGTAAGCATAAGCTTGAATCATACCTTGATTAAACAAACGGTGGAAAGGCTCAGGAGTTCCAACATATCCTAAATCATATAAAGCTTTATGCCAGAATCTAGCATAAAGTAAGTGCAAAACAGCATGTTCTACACCACCAATATATAAATCAACGCCGCCAGCTTTAGAATTTTGCTCAGATTTTACACCCATCCAATACTTATATTCTTCTGAATCAACCATATGTTCAGAATCATTAGGATTAAGGTAACGCATGTAATACCAGCAAGATCCAGCCCAGTTTGGCATAGTATTTGTATCTCGATAATAAGTTTTTACTCCATCACCAAGATCCAGCTGCACTTTCACCCAATCATCATTACGACTTAAAGGAGCTTCAGGCTCAGAATTTGCATCATCTGGAGCATACGTTTTAGGCTGATAATCAGGAACATCTGGAAGAGAAATAGGCAATTGAGAATCTGGAAGCAAATACGCAACACCATCTTCATCATAAACAATTGGGAATGGCTCACCCCAATAACGTTGACGAGAAAATAGCCAATCACGAAGACGATAAGAAACTCTGCCTTTACCAACACCAGCAGATTCAAGCCAAGCATTTACTTTTTCTATTGCATCATCAACACGTAATCCGTTAATAGACAATGCATCTTGGAGTTTATACGTGTGCTCTACTTCAGAATTTATAACAATACCATCATGAGAAACAAAAGGAGCTTTACCTTCATAATCTGAAAGTTTTTCATCGCAATCATCGAGAGGCTTAACAGTGTAAATTACAGGCAATCCGAAAGCTTTAGCGAAATCATAATCGCGCTGATCGCCTCCAGGAACAGCCATGATTGCACCAGTACCGTAATCCATAAGCACATAATCTGCAACGAAAATTGGCAGCTTAGCACCAGTTACAGGATTGATAGCATAAAGACCAGTGAACAAACCAGTTTTAACACCAGCATCCTCAGTACGATCCTTTGCTGTTTTTGCTCTACTTTGAGCTTGATACTCAGCTAAACCTTCTTTAAGATTTGTATAACCACCCTTCCAACTTTCAGGAACATCATCATTCCAACTTTCAGGAACGTTTTCAAGCAAAGGATGATCAACTGAAACAACTGCAAAAGTAGTACCAAAAATCGTATCTGGACGAGTAGTATAAACTTCTAAATCACGAGTTTTACTATCAGCGCATTCAACATCAAAATGAACAGATGCACCATGAGATTCACCAATCCAATTTCGTTGCATAAGCTTTACTTTTTCTGGCCAATCAATTGTAGAAAGATCTTCAACTAGACGATGACCATAAGCAGTAATGCGCATTGACCACTGACGAAGATTACGCTGAAATACTGGGAAATTACCACGCTCAGACTTGCCTTCAGCAGTAACTTCCTCATTCGCAAGAACAGTTCCTAATCCCGGACACCAATTAACAGGAGATTTAGAAATATAAGCAATCCTAAAATTATTAAGTACATCAAACTTATCTAACTTACTTAAATCTTCCCAATTTTTTCCTTCAAAACCAGGAATTTCACGACTACCTTCTTTAAACTCACCAATAAGTTCTTTAATAGGACGCGCAGAACCCTTACCACCATCAGAGCGCACAAAATCAGGATCATACCAAGCATCATAAAGTTTAGAGAAAATCCATTGAGTCCATCGAACGTAATTTTCATCAATTGTTGCAAAAGATCTACGATTATCAAAACTCAATCCCATGCGATGCAATTGACGACGCATATTAGCAATATTCGCTTCAGTAGTAATACGAGGATGCTGACCTGTTTGAACTGCATACTGCTCAGCAGGCAAGCCAAATGCGTCATAGCCCATAGCATGTAATACGTTTTCACCCTTCATTCTGTGATAACGACTAACTACATCAGTTGCCAAATAACCTAATGGATGACCAACATGCAGACCTTTGCCAGATGGATATGGGAACATATCCATAGCGAAGAAAGCTGGACGACCATTAGCATTATTGCCATCTCCATCTTTCAAATCGCCTTTAACGTTTGCAGCCCAAAATGTGCCTTTTTCATCCCATATTTTCTGCCAACGCTTCTCAATATCTTGAGCTAACTGAGCATTATATCGAAATGCTGGCTCTAAAGAAGTATTATTTTCAGATGTTTCATGGCTATTATTGTTGTCGTTCATAAATAAGGACTATAGCGAGTCATATCGTCATTTTGCAACACTTTTTACAAGTTTAATAAATAAAAAGTATAATAGAACAAAAATTTTATTGTTATTATAATGAAATTTGCTTTGATTATCTTTATACAACAAAGAATTGCTAAAATTATTAAATAAACACTGATAATATTACTAAATATTATTTATACAAATAAAACACGAGGAATTTATTTATGAAAGTACAAAAAAATACTCTTCTATTGATCGCTTGTATTGTATGGTTAATCGCAGGATTAAATATACTTCGCATAGGACTTTTAGCGTACACAGAGTATCTATCTATAATCAACTATGGTTTATCTTTAATAGTTTTTGCAATATTTCACGTATTCATTTTTAATAAGTTAGTAAAAAAACATACTGCAAGAATCACTTCTTATACAGAAAAACAATTCTTCCTAAAATTCTTTGACGTAAAATCATTCGCAATTATGGCTTTTATGATGACTGGAGGAATACTTTTAAGAGCAAGCAACATTGCTCCAGAACAATTTATTGCAATATTTTACACTGGATTAGGAAGTGCATTATCTTTAGCTGGAATACTTTTTGGATACAACTTCTTTAAAGCTTCATTTAGAAAAATCAACAAATAATAAAAGTAATATAAATACTAGAAGTAATTGAACATCATAAACAATAATTAAATATCATAAACAAACAGTAATAGAACATCATAAAATCGTAAAACATAAAACAGTAATAAACAGTAATAAACAATTAAAATATTAGAATTACAAACAATTAGAAGTAGAATGTAATTCTAAGAAATAAGTATTAAAACATAAAACTTAAAAATTAGAAGGTTGCTATGAACAACAATGTATATAGAAAAAGCAGATCATACGCACCGAAGCGATTCTTTGAGTGCGAAGGCAAAGGATTAGAGTGGCTGAATGAAGCTCACAGCCATGGAGGTCCTAAAGTTGCAAAAGTATACGATTGGGGTTCAGACTACCTAAACATCGAGCGAATCGAAATATCTAGACCTACTGCTTTATCTGCATACAAATTTGGAGCTTCTTTAGCTCATATGCACGATTATGGAGCTAAATTTTTTGGAGAACCTCCAGCTAATTACGATGGAACATGCTATTTTGGACCTCTTTGCGATCCTGTAAAAATGGACACAGGATCTTGGGATAACGTGATTGATTATTTAGCAGATGGAAGAATGCGTCCAATGGTAAAGCTTGCAATTGAAAGAGGAGCATTAACTAAAGACGACTTAGATCTCACTAATCGCGTTATAGATGCACTTCCAGATCTGCTTGGTAAATCTAGCGAAGATAAACCTGCACGCGTTCACGGAGATTTATGGAGTGGAAACGTGCTATGGACTAAAAGTAATGAAGACGATTTAAATATAAACAGCAAATTAAACGCTCAAGATACAAACACAGATTCTGTTGAAGCAGTTCTTATTGACCCTGCAGCGCATGGAGGGCATAGAGAAGAAGATTTATCTATGTTACAACTGTTCGGAATTAGTTATTTCAAACAAATCTTAGATGGATATCAATCTGTACATCCTCTTAAAGCTGGCTTTGAAAAGAGAACTACAATATGGCAATTGTATCCTATTGCTGGCCATTGCGTATTCTTTTCAGGTGGTTACGTTTCAGAATATCGAGATATGTGCATGAGTTTACTTCGCAATGCTTAATTCGATAAATATTCTTATGACACGCCACGAAAGTAATTAAACATACGAGCAATACGTATAAAATAGCATAAGTTAAAAATACTTGTTTTATTCTTTAAACTAATGGAAGGCATTACAGTATGATTCGCTTGCGTAAACCATTACATCGTATAGTTGCAATGCTTGTAACTATAGTTATGCTTTTTATGACAACTGGATGCAATACATCTACACAACAAAGTAATACAAAAGCAAATAATTCATCGGCAGCAAGCGGAAATGTAGTTATTTTTACTCCATCAGACGGTATTTCATTAACTAGAAATACTCCTTTAAGTACTTGGGACTCATTAGTTCCAGAAATCGTAAAATCACTAAAATCACACGGCTTTAACGAATCAAAAATTGAATTACATTCTTCATCAAGTTTGCACGAACAAAGTCAATCAATCCAAGATTATGTAGTAAATAAAATTGAAAAGAAAAAAGAGAAAAGTATTGAAGATAATTCAAATAATAAAAAAATAAAAAATAAAAATAAAGATAATAAAGATAATAAAGATAATAAAGATTCGCAAACTACTATTATTGTTGCTCCTTTCACTAACAAGAACGGCAATAACAACTACGGAGATTACGCTACACAACCAGAAGATGAATCATACTTAAATTCTAAAATTGAAGAAAAAACAAAACAGAAATCCAATAAAAAACCCCAAAATGTAAAAGATTCAAAAGATTCAAAAGACTCTCAAGACTCTAAGAATAACGAAAATTACGAAGAATCAAATGATAAAAAATTAGATTATGAAGCAGAAAACAGAATATCAACATCGTTGAAATTAGCTCAAAAATCAGGTATTCACGTAATAGTTTTATCTCGAATGATCAAAAATTTTGAGCCAGATGCATTAGTTAATTTTTCTACAGCTGAAAGAATTGGAGAAGCTCAAGCTAAAGCATTAGTTGAAAAATTAGCTTTATATAGAGCAACAAGCAATAATCCAAAATCTATTGAAGTTCTTTTACCATGCAATCAAAATCATTTCTCTTCAAAAAATGAAAACAGCGAAAATGCTAAAAGCAGCGAAGATGAAAAAGACACTAAAGACAACAAAGACTCAAACGATGAGTACAATACAGATGAATTTGCTCACCATGCTTTTATAGGAATTTGGAGAATATTACAACCATATTTTTCAGAAGGCACATTAGTTTCACCATCCGGAAAGCTTAACGCAAAAGTGACAGATCAAGATTGGTCCAACGTTGCTTTTTACGCGAATAACGCAGACTCTGTTAAAAAAGAATTATCGAAAAGATTAGTTAAACACGAAGGAATTTTAGAAGACAAATATGTCCATATTGATGGAATTATTGCATTAGACGATAATACTGCTTCAAAAACAGAAAAGACATTAACTGATTTTGGATATAAAGGAAGTGCAGCAGATATTAACCCTTCAATAACTATTAAAGACGTTATTGGAAATATTATTGGCAATATTATTGGAAAACGCAATCTAAATAAACAACCTGTTCCTCAACCACAAATAAAAAGTAACAAAAATAATAAAAATGATTCAAATAATAAAAATGATTTAGACACTGACACTAACAGCAAGAACAATAACAGTGACGAATCAAATAAAAATGATAATTCAACATTTAAATGGCCTATAATAACTGGCTATGGAGCATATAAATATGCTCTACCAAATATAGTAAATGGAAAGCAATGGATTACAACTATCGAGCATAAGCAAGAAGCTGCTTTCGATATTGCAAAAGCGTGCAAAGAATTAAATCAAACAGGTAAATTAGAAATAAATAAACGAATGTCAACTATTGTAATAAACAATAAGCAAATAGCACTTTATACAGAAAATATTCTTGCTGTAAGTGCAACAAATCTAAAAGCAAGACTTATTGATCCAGGATACGTAAGTCTTGCAGATGCTGGATTATAAGCATTGATTATTAAAAAGCACTTACTTAAAGATTAGTGAGAGCCAAGTAGCGCTTATCGATTAACTATTATCAATAAGCGATCAGCGATTAGCTATAATCAAGTAGTAATTAACTACAATCGAATAGTAATTAACTACCATCGAACTCGCAAGTCAACAAACTAGCGAACTCGCAAAGCTTAATCTACTAGCTAATCACTTGCTCTTGCGTGGAGCGTAAATCACTTGCTCAATCAAGTCTTTATAGTGTTCAACTACTGCTTTTCTTCTAGCTTTCATACTTGGAGTAATAAGCCCATTCTTTTGAGTAAATTCTTCTGCAACAATTTCAAAGCGCCTAATTGATTCAGCACGAGAAACCATAGTATTCGCTTTCAAAACAGCTCTCTCAACTTCGCAACGAACAATAGAATTCCTAGATGCTTCAGCAAGAGATGCAACAGGCAAAGCACCTTTTTGTTTCAACCATGAATTTACTTCTGCTAAATCTAGAGAAATAATAGCTGCAACAAAAGGCTTTCTATCACCTATAACTACGCATTGAGATATAACAGGAGAAGTCATAATAGACGCTTCTAAAGGACCAGGAGATAAATTCTTTCCACCTGCTGTGATAATAAGATCTTTCTTACGACCAGTGATTCTCACAAAACCATCACTATCCAAAGAAGCAAAATCGCCTGTATGCAACCATCCATTCACAATCTGCTTTTCAGTAATCTCAGGATGATTGTGATACCCTTTGCAAACAGCAGGGCTTTTAATACATAACTCGCCTTCATCGTCAATTGCGACCGTTACGCCTTTAACAGGCAAGCCAACAGTACCAATGCGATACCCAACTGTAGGGTTAACCATAGAAGGAGCGCATGTTTCAGTCATACCATATCCTTCTAGCAAAGGAAGACCTACACCATTAAAGAAATGCGCTATTGATAAATCGAGTGGAGCTCCACCAGAAACAGCGTATTCAACTGATCCTCCAAAAACTTGCAAAATTGACTTGTACACTAGCTTTTTGAAAATAGAATGGCTTAATGCTAATACCGGAGAAATAAGCGATGTAGATTGTTGAGCTTTAGACCATTGAATAGCAACAGAAGCAGCACGAGCGAAAATAAATCCTTTTATACCTCTACCAGCTTTTTGTGAAGCAGCGTTATAAATTTTTTCAAAAATACGAGGTACACCCAATATGAATGTCGGTTTAAATGTTTTGAAATCAGAAAGAATTGTTTTCAAATTACTTGTTAATCCAAGCGTCACATTTCCTGCAAAACAGAAAAATTGCATGAATCTAGCAAAAACATGAGCTAAAGGCAAAAACAGTAGCAATCTTGCATCTTTTTTCATAGCAATATCTGGCATAGAAATTACTCCAGATTTAGCTATAAAAACAAAATTACTATGAGATAACTCTATTCCTTTAGGTTCTCCAGTAGAGCCTGAAGTATATACGATTGTTGCCAAATCATCACCAACAATCGCACTCTCACGCTCATAAAATTCAGCATCAGTAACAGCTTTACCATATTCTATGCAAGCATCAAGCGCATCACGAGAAATAACGTATACATCTTTTACACTTGGGACTTGATCTTTAATGTTCAAAACTTTTTCTTGCATCTCTGGCGATTCTACGAATACTGAACATACGTTAGAATCGTTAAAAATCGTCATCATTTGAGCTTGTGAATTCGTTTCATAAACTGGTACAGTCAAAGCACCAATAGACATAATTGCTAAATCTAGAACAGTCCATTGCCAAGAAGTATGTGCAATAATCGACACAGAATCACCAGGCATAATCCCGCGAGCAATTAAACCTTTTGCAACGCAAACAACTTTGTTTCTAAATTCTTTTGCACTAAAAGATTGCCATTTACCTGACTCATCAATATATTCAACTAATGGATCATCAGGATGACGTTCAACACGATCTTCAAGAATAGAAAATATATTAGCATCATATTCAATGTGCTCATTAAGCGGACGAGAATATTCTTGCATAACGCTCCCTTTAGATCGTGAATCATTTCACTTTTAGTAGATTGCACTAACATTCTATACAAAACTAAGTATCTTGGCTTATAGCTTAAATATCTTACATTTTTGGGAAATAACTCGAAATAACACTACACTTTTGAAGTAATGCAATAAGCATGTGTAGACGCAAAAATTCATATAACAAAAAACCACCGCGTAAACGGTGGTTAATGGCTCCTGCGGCTGGGCTTGAACCAGCGACCATTCGATTAACAGTCGAACGCTCTGCCAACTGAGCTACGCAGGAATATCCTTTGTGTTTAGCTGTGTGCTGTGCACAAGACATTTATATTACACGGATTTTTTTGATATGCAAATTTTCTTAGTTTTGGCGTGTCGCGTTTCGTCAACTTTCACTAACATCCGTCAATCAACTTACTTCATCAACATCTGACAATAACTGTAAAAACCCACAAATAACCATCAACATACACAAACCTCTGACCACAATAGCTAGATTTGTTTCCATTTTTGTAAATCTTGATTCATAATCATATAAATTTCTATTTATTATCTGCTTTATATGAACTTGAATATTAAAGGTTGGTGTCAATGTTGAATAAAAGTTACATTAGAGAGAATTATTTAAATTGTTTAAAAAAGATTTTGGGAATACGTTTACAAACTTATACGCAAAAATCTCATCTCAATCATAAAAATCATAAGTTTATATGCACAATATCAATTTCAATAATTTTGTTGATTTGGCTAATTGCTTTAATAATTTGCTATTTTAACATGAACAACTTGATTATTTTAGACTCAAACAATTATAAAAGAGAAACTTTTACATCACACAATACTTGCAATAAGATTACTAACGCAAATTACAAGCAAATATTTGTAAACGATAAGAAACCATTCATAAACGGCATATGTGAAGCAAGTATGAACTGGCCAGTTAAACAAGTCGAAGTATTGCGTCCTTTTTACTCGCCAGTTAAGCCCTGGATGCCTGGACACAGAGGAGTTGATTTAGAAGCATTAGAAGGAACTGAGATTTTCGCACCAGCAGATGGAATTGTAAGTTTTTCTGGAAAAGTAGCAAATAAAAAAGTTGTAAGCATTAAGCACGGGTACATTACTTCAACTTTTGAACCTGCGCTAACAGATATGCATGTAGGAGAATCTGTAAAACGAGGACAATTCATTGGTTATGTGTCTATCGGATCTGATCATTGCGATAATTCATGCGTTCAATGGGGACTTAAAATAAGTCGTAATATTTACGAAGATCCTGAGATTAAAGCATCTATGAGAAGAATAGTATGGAAAAGCTTAGAATCGAAAGATAAACAAGATATTTCGTAAGCTCTCTATACGATTCCTAACAAAAGCTAATATCCGAAAAAATTTATAAAGCATATACAAACATAAATACTATGTCGTAAAATATTCTTAATGCGTTATTTGCTACACATGTTCGAATAACACGATTAACAAGTAGAGGAATACATATGGCAACAAAAGTTTCACTTGGAGCATCCGCAAAGAAAAGACAACTTATAAAATTTATAGTTGGAATAGTTGTGCTTGCAATTGCGATTTCATCTTTAGGTGCATTTTGGTACATAAGACAATCATCAAGAGTAAAAGAAGCACGTCGCCAATGTGAAGAACAAGTAGCGCAAGTTTCAAAAGCTCGTAAATCCTATGAAAAGCTTGTAAATAATCAACTTTTAATAAACTTATCTCATCAAGATAATGATGATAGTAAAAAACTATCTGAAATGCTTGAAGAAAAATCTCCTAGTATAGTTGCGTGCAATGCGAATTCGATTGAAGATTTAGGCTCTCGCAACGCTGAAGCTTTAGCAGCATTGCAATGGTATTCAAATAAGTCAACAGATATACGCGCTCTAGCTGTGTCTTTAGTTAAAGAGATGAACGATAAACAAGATCAAAATAAAGATAATAGCCAAGAAGAACAAAAGAAAGAAGATTCCAGCAAGAGCAATAAGCAGGATTCAAAGAAACCTGATAAGCAAACAAAAACCAATAAAAATAAACCAAATAAGCGCAAAACAAAACAAGAAGAACAAAAATCTAAAACAAAACAAACACATAAACAAGAAAATAAAGGTAACAAAGGCGGATCTCAAGATCCAACTAAACCAAAAAAGCCTGAAACTCCGAAAGATCCAGAGCCAGCTAAACCAAAAAAGCCTGAAACTACGAAAGATCCAGAGCCAGCTAAACCAAAAAAGCCTGAAACTCCGAAAGATCCAGCTAAGCCTGCTCCTCCAGTGCAACCAGCTCCTCCAGCACCTACTCCAGAGCCAGCTAAACCAAAGAAGCCTGTAGATCCTCCACAACCAGATCCTAAAGTTCCACCTGCTAAAAGTAAAACTAAATAAAAGCTAAATATTACTGACTTAAAAATAAAAGATAATATGTTTGATGCCTTGCAACGTAAGTCGCAAGGCATCAAACATATATAAATCAAATCACTTATTTTTAAGATTTACTTCTTTAAGAGGAATTACTTTAGTATGATTCTTAATTTTATATGCTAAATAAAACACAATGAATAACGGAACAGACATATAAGTAATTCCAATTCCTTGCCAATTAAGCTTACTAAATGATTCTAAATCTTGCCCTACTATAACAAGCACGCATAATAAGAACGCAATAATCGGACCAAACGGATACCATTTTGCTTTATATTTAAGGCTATCTAATGAATTACCTTGAGCTAAATAAGCTTTGCGGAACCTATAATGAGATGCAGCTATACCAGCCCAAGCAATAAAACCTGTTAATCCACTTGCTGCTACTAAGAATAAGTAAATATTGGATTCAAAAATACTCATAAAGAATGTAACCAATGCAACTGCAAATGTTAAAAGCAAAGCTGGAATTGGAACTCCATGTAAATTAACTTTTCCAAATATCTTAGGAGCATGTCCTTCTTTAGATAACGCATATAACATTCTAGTAGACGCATACATTCCAGAATTGGCTGCAGAAATTACAGAAGTTAAAACAACAGCATTCATAACTGTTGCAGCAAGACTCATACCAGCTCTTTCAAAAACAGTAGTAAACGGGCTCATAGCTATATCTTTTACGTCTGAGCCAAGCAAACTAGGGCTAGTATAAGGAATAATGCACGCAATAATGAAAATAGCAAGAATATAAAATAGCAATATACGCCAAAATACTTGTTTAACAGCTTTTGGAATACTCTTCTCTGGAGTAGCTGATTCACCAGCTGTAATACCAATAAGCTCAGTTCCTTGGAATGAGAATCCAGCTATAGCAAATGCGCTCAACACAGCAGGAACACCTCCTACAAAAGGCGCATCCTTATACGTGAAATTAGTCAAAAAAGGCGCTTTATTATTAAAAATACCTACGATTGTTAGCATTCCAACAATAATAAAGAATATAACTGCAATGACTTTAATAATTGAAAGCCAATATTCAGTTTCGCCAAAAGAGCTTACAGTAAGAACATTTATTAAAAATATTATTAACAAAATTGCTAACGAAAATACCCATAACGGCACATTATGAAACCAATATCTTAACACTATTGCTGCTGTACTAACATCTACAGCAACAGTAATCGCCCAATTAAACCAATAATTCCAACCCATAGCAAAACCTAAAGCTGGATCAATAAACTTTCCAGAATATGATGCAAAAGATCCACTAATCGGCATAAAAGTAGCTAATTCTCCAAGCGAAGTCATAAGAAAATAAACCATAATGCCAATTGCGCCATAAGCTAACAACGCACCACCTGGACCAGACATATGAATAGTAGCACCGCTAGCAACAAACAAGCCTGTGCCAATACTTCCACCAAGCGCAATCATAGAAATATGGCGAGTTTTAAGACTGCGCTTTACTTCACCACTTACAATATGAGAATCATTTATTCCATGGATTTGTGACGAGTTTGAACTGTGTTCCACGTTTCCTCCTTTATAACTCTCAGAGGTAAACAAGCACAGCATGCATGTCGATAGCTCTCCGCAGCAATACGCCGAATATACTGCGACAGTATTTGACTTATTAAATCAAATCCCAACTTACGAATAAGAAAGAATTATCGTAAATTTCGGCATTCTCCCCTTTCACCAATAATCTTCGCAACTTTCAAGCTCATATTGGATACTTTTGTCGAATGCAACCTCTGATCGATGTGTTTATTATTAGCACAACTGAAGACAAAACATGCAATTTAATGAAGCTTAGTCTAATATTTATAAAATATTAGACTAAAGAATCAAAGAACAAACTCTATAAAATCATTTTAAAATAAGCCTCTTCTTTTTAAGAACTAATTTTACATCCGCAGCAGATGCAACTTCAGATGAATGCGTAACAACAATTACGCACTTTCCACGTTTATGAGCAGCATCACGAAGCAAAGAAATAACTTCACAAGTCGTATCAGGATCTAAGCTTCCTGTAGGCTCATCAGCTAAAATAACTGGAGAAGAAGAAACAAGCGCACGAGCAATTGCAACACGTTGCTGTTGACCACCTGAAAGTTGCGTAATATTACGAGTCGACTCTTGTTTACTCAGACCTAACTCATATAAAACATCGATTTTCGCTTTAGGATCTACAAGTCTTAAATTTTCTAGCGGAGTTAAATAATCAATAAGATTAAAACTTTGAAAAACTAAAGAAACATGCTTTCTTCTATGGTTAGCATATCCAGTACTTGCAATATCTTCACCGTTGAAAAGAACACTACCTTTACTAGGAGAATCTAAACCAGCTAACAAAGATAATATTGTTGACTTTCCAGAACCAGATGGTCCTGTTATGCTATACATCTTACTTGATTCAAATACAGCATTAACTTCGCGAAGAACAGCTATATTTGCAGGACCATAAGAATATTCAACATTATTCAACTCTAATAAATTTTTCATAATCACTCCTTTTATCGCAATAATTCATTATTAAAATTTTTATGCAAAAATAAATTAAATTAAAATATTTTCATAAATTTTGTCTATATACCTACTTTTAACTCATAGAACTTAAAACAGAGCGAGGCTTAGAAACAAATAATGGAATCAACGCAAGCAGCAACGCAAGGATCGCCATAATGAATCCTAAAAGCAACGCAAATACAGTTTGACTAAACGGCAATATTGGAATATGCAATGACGAAATAGAAGAATCTGAAATACTCGAAAGCATCACATGCCCTATTGAGCGTGAAGAAAACGCACCAAATACAAGAGATAAGCATGCTGAAACTAAAGAAATAATAATAATTTCAAAAATCATTTGAGCAGCTATAGAAACTTTATGAATGCCAAGAGCTACAAATACTCCTATTTCATGAACGCGAGAGCGCACAAAGAAAACAAGCACCAATATTAAAATCAATATTCCAACTAATCCGAGAATCACAAAAATCATAGTTACCATTGATTTAACTGATTTTACAGATTGCAATACAGCACTAAAACGAGATGAATTATCTTCAACATCAAATTTTCCTTTTGATATTTTTCTTGCTTCAATAAGAGCATTATGCAATAAATCATCACTACTCATAACGCATCTAACAGAATTTATAGATCTAGTTGAGCTAAGAGTAAAAGCTGTTTCAATATCTGTAAAAATTTTATTCTCCGAAATATCATATGGCATAATTCCTTTAATTTGCGTTTTGCCAGAAAATATGCCAACTACCGATACTTTCACATTCCGATTACCTTGATTAAGAGTAATTTCAGAACCTATTCGAAGATTATTCTTATCAGCAAAAGCTTTATGCACGATCGCACTATGAGAACTTTGAGAATCAATATGCTTTCCAGATTCAAGATTATACAAACCTTCTTGGAATCCAGATGCTAGCTTAGAAGATGTTGTTCCAATAACACCTTCATATGATTTTAATTTATCATTATCTAATCTAAGCCCAGAAGAAACCGTTACAAGTTGCATTCCACGAGCATAAGCAAGAGTTTCAGACTCATAAGAGCTTGTTTTCACGCCTTTTATTGATGAAAACATTTTAGCTTTCTCTAAACTAATTCCAAATTGAGAATTATTTACAGAGCTACTAACTTTATTAGTTTCACTAGAATTACTTGAATCAGAATTACTTGACGCAGAATTACTTGAATCAGAGCCAGCCGCTTCTAAATCAGCAACTTCAGATTTATTTACATTACTATCTGAATTACTTTTAGAATAAACGTTGAAACCTAATCCAATATTATTATTTATATTTTCTTGAACGCATTCGATAGCAGCAATCACACCTGCTTGAGAAACTAAAGAAGTCAATACTAAAGTAATAATCAACATTAACATAGCGCTTCTTCTAGGCTTCCTTACAACAGAAATCCAAGACCTATGTAACACAGTTTTTATTGGTTGATACATTTCATTCCTTGAAAAATACACAGTTTTATAAAATTTATAAAAACTATTTTTGCATTCCCAACAACTCTTTAGGAGTTTTCTTTAATATTGGCAAACTTGATATAAATACTGCAATTACGACTACGAAAACAATAATTAAAGATGTAATTACAATACAATTCAAGTCAACACTAACAATAAGTTTATCTATTGTTCTTGTTGCCATACTTGACTCAAGATTTCCACCAGCTTGACCCATATTACTCAATTCACTAGCAGAAGAACTGTTGACAGAATTTAATGCAGAGCTTCCCATCCATTTGGAAACAAACAATGACATGCAATATCCAACTATGATTGAGAAAATTGATATAAAAAGAATCTCACTAATATATTGGAAAATAATCGAAATTTTCTTTACTCCAATAGAAATTAGCACTCCCATTTCTTTGCGTCTTTCATTAAGATACAAAAGCAAAACCAATCCTAAAGCAATAATTGCGAAGACGATAACAGCTATAGTCGTAACGTTCATCATAGAACGAACACCTTTAGCAGCAGATATTAGACCAGAAACAAATTGATCATTCCTAGTTAATTGATATGATTGCAAATCAATATTCAAATAAGACGCCTTTTTTATAATTTGATTTGCATCATAACCATGTTTAACAAAGAAAATTGCATCCTGATATATTTCTTTTTGAGGCTCATACTTATAAAGCTCTCTAGTGGTTTTCAAATCAGTGTAAATAGTATTCGCAGTAAGTTCCGCTCTTGTTGCAACACTTCGATTATTAGCGCCACCAAATATACCAACAATAGTAGTTGTGACACTTTCTTTAGATTGATTAACATTATCTGCATCATACGGATTAGCTTTTAAAATAAGCTTATCGCCTATGTGTAAATTATTTAATTTAGCTAAATCCTCATGAATAAATGAAGTATGAGAATCATTTGAATTTATATGCCTTCCTTTAACTAAAGAAATCGTTTTAGTCACAAAAGCATTTAGAGAAGCAGAATCATTTGTTCCTTCTAAATTAACAGCATTACCGAATTGTTTTTCGCGCTTTGAATCATAATCCTTGACTCCTTTAATACGCGCAGCTTTAGCATCAACTAAATCAGCAGTAACATTTTGGCGAACTACATACGAGGAAATTCCGGAAATTTTAGAAATTTTAGCTACGTCTTCAGGCTTTACTGTGCCAGCTCCCCTAGGAGTTCCAGTATTAAATTGAGGATTATTAGAAAGAACAAAACTAGACGAAGATTGACTTTCTACTTTTTCACTTTCTCTAAGAGATGCAAAACTAACAGCTTGAGAAGATAATAATAGCGTTGAGATTAAAGTAAGAATAGCAAAAATTATCAAACTCTTAATGCGCTTTCTTGCAATATATCGAATTGCGCGAGAAATAAATGTCATAAAATGCCTTTCTCCACTGAAATACATTACACGGAATATTTTTATAATTTATTTACATACTTTCTATTATTTATATCATTATTCACTTATTAAAGTAAAACTTTTACTTTAATATATCGAAAAAGACTAACATATATAACCTTAAGAAATCATTTGAATAAACTGTTTATTTACTCGGAATATATATGAAAATTTTTGAGAACGTACTATTACAACAAAGAAATATCAATACATTATAACAAATTGCCACGTTGTAGATTTTGTTCCACAACACAAGATTTTGTCCTACAACTCTATTTTTGTGCATATAGTGCGAGCGCAAAAAATAAAGCTTAATAATATCGAGAAATATTATTAAGCAATATTATTAAGCAATATTATTAAGCAATACTTGTTATTTTGATAACTCAAAATAATTAAAGCGCTGTGCCATGATCATCCAGACGAGGATTTCCTTTAGCATTACCAATTGTAAAGAACAAGCCAAAAACTCCAATAGTAAACAATACCGATACTGTAATAACAAGTGAAATAGGCTGATTCTTAAACCACATAAGCACAAAGAATGCGAAAGCAGAAATCAAAATCACAGCCCATGAGAACACGCTTATAACTTTACGAACAGCATTGAAAGTTTCATCACCGCAGTTAGCACGGCGAACTGCGCGCGTAAATTTCTCTTCTTCAGCTGTAACATTTGATGTAGGCTTCCATTCTCCATTTTTATATGATGAAAGTCTTCTAGAACGATCTTGAAGAATATACTCGTCAAGCATTCCACCACGACCGCGCCCTTTAGTTTGATCATATTGAGATGGGATTCCTTTGCGACTTTGCTTATCCCTAGCACGACGTTCTTTCCTGTTCGCCATGATCTATTTCCTTTCTACGCTCGTTTCATGCAATATAACAATATAGTATCGCATACAAGAGCCATGCTTGGAACTTCTTCTAAAGAATTAGATTTAGCGTGTTGCTTTACCATCTTCGCAAGCATCAACAATTTTTTCTATTAAAAGATCATTAAGCAATCTGCCTTTTCTTGTAGCTACAAGACATCCTTCATTCAAATTTGCTAAACCTTCTTCGACTACTTCACAAATAGCCATTTTCAAATACGAATCATCAAAATTATTATTATTTCTATTACAGCTATTACGCATTTTCTTTTTAAGATTTTCTATATCAAGACCATCTCTAATCCTGAGCCCAAGCATAACTTCTTCAATCAAAGCATCTTCTTCGTTTATACACTCATAGTTTTGCCATGGAACATTTCCAGAGTTAATCGCATGAGCCCAATGTTTTGGATGTAAAATATCCCATGATCGAAGATTATAATTTTTATTCAAATCCGCTTTCAAAGCATTTGAATCCATACTTTGTTTTGAGAGCATTGAAACTTTGTTATAATGCGAGTGAGCTCCAGGACCAATACCTGCCCAATCAATATTCTTCCAATAACCTAGATTGTGTATAGATTCAAATCCTGAACGCGCCCAATTAGAAATTTCATACCATGAAAATCCTGAAGATGAAAACAGTTCATCTGCTATCTCGTATTTTTGAGCTTCATCATCATCATTTGGAGCTTCAATAATACCTTTAGAAATCTGGCGACCCATTTTAGTATGTGACTCAACAGTTAGGGCATAAGCTGAAATATGATTAACACCCAAACTTAAAGCCATTTCTACTGACTTTTTCCAATCAAACAAACTCTCACCAGGAGCGCCATAAATAAGATCAACACTGGAACGCAAACCACAATCTCTAGCAGCATTTACTCCACGAGCGACATTTTCTGGAGTATGCGTACGGTCAAGAGTTTTTAGAACATGTGGCACTGCAGATTGCATTCCAAACGATATTCTTGTAAAACCACCATCTTTAAGCTCTGAAATATATGCTTCATCTACAGTATCTGGATTTGCTTCAGTAGTAATTTCAGCATTTTTAGATATACCCCAAAGATTCTTCACTTCTTTAAAAATTCGCACTAGATCACGCGCTTTAAGAACAGTAGGAGTTCCACCTCCAAAGAAAACAGATTGCACTTCAGGCTCACAAATTCCATGAAATTCTTGCCATTTACGTACAAGATTCATTTCGCGAATCGCAATATCCGCATATCCTTCCCTGCTAGCGCCTTCACCCATATCGCTCGCAGTATATGTATTAAAATCGCAATATCCGCAGCGTCTTAAGCAAAAAGGAACGTGAATATATACTTCAAACGGCGTATGCATATTCAATAATTGGAGCGAATCTGCTTTAATTTTGCAATTACTCATATCGCAACTATTCGCATCTTTACTTACTTCAGATTCCAACACACATCAGCCTTCAGATTTTTGAGCAGCGCGAATCTTATCTTTAGTATCTCTGTCGTTTGCACTTTCATCTGTTGACAATGCTGCAACGAATGCTTCTTGAGGAACTTCAACATGACCAAGCATCTTCATTCGTTTCTTACCAGCTTTCTGCTTTTCAAGTAGCTTGCGTTTACGAGTAATATCTCCGCCATAACACTTTGCAAGCACATCTTTACGAAGAGCACGAATAGTTTCACGCGCGATTATACGAGATCCAATTGCAGCTTGTATTGGAATCTCGAACTGCTGACGTGGAATAAGACCACGAAGTTTCTTAGTCATCATAACGCCATATGAATAAGCTTTATCGCGATGCACAATCGCACTAAAAGCATCAACTTTATCGCCTTGAATAAGAATATCGACCTTAACTAAATCAGCAGATTGCTCACCATCTTCATGATAATCAAGAGAAGCATAACCTTTCGTACGACTTTTAAGTTGATCGAAGAAGTCGAAAACAATCTCCGCAAGAGGTAGTCGGTAATGCATTTCCACGCGATCGGAACTAATGTATTCCATTGTTCCCATCTCACCTCGATGCTCTTGACATAAGTCCATTACAGCGCCAATAAATTCTTTCGGCGTAATAATATCAGCAGCAACCATTGGCTCAATAATTCGCTTAATCTTGCCTTCTGGGAATTCGCTAGGATTCGTTACATGATGCTCTGTTCCATCTTCGCTTGTCACGTCGTAAGTCACGTTAGGAGCAGTAGAAATAAGATCCAAGCCAAATTCACGACTTAAGCGTTCAGAAACAATCTCCATATGAAGAAGTCCTAAGAATCCACATCTAAAACCAAAACCTAACGCAACTGACGTTTCAGGCTCGTAAATAAGAGCAGCATCATTAAGCTTAAGCTTATCAAGAGCATCTCTAAGCTCAGGGAATTGAGCGTTATCAATCGGGAACAAGCCTGCATAAACCATAGGCTTTGGATCACGATATCCTTCTAAAGGCTCAGTCGCAGGATTTGCAGCAGAAGTAATAGTGTCGCCAACTTTAGACTGGCTAACATCTTTTGCACCTGTAATAACATAACCTACTTCTCCAGCTCCAAGCGCCTTAGTAGGAGTCATGTCTGGGCTAATAACACCAATTTCAATCGGATCGTGCGTCATGCTAATGCCCATCATATGAAGTTTTTCGCGCGATTTTAATTCTCCATCAACCATACGAATATATGTGACGATTCCGCGATAAGAATCATAAACAGAGTCAAAAATAAGAGCACGAGCAGGAGCAGCTGGATCGCCATGCGGAGAAGGAACTTCTAACACAATTTGATCTAGCAAATCCTTCACGCCTTCACCAGTTTTTCCAGAAACTCTTAGAACATCTTCCTTCTTGCAACCAATAAGACCAGCTATTTCTTCAGCATGTTTATCTGGCTCAGCGCTAGGTAAATCAATTTTATTAAGAACAGGAATAATAGTTAAATCATGATCGATTGCCATATAAAGATTAGAAAGAGTCTGTGCTTCAATCCCCTGTGTTGCATCAACAAGCAATACAGCACCTTCACAAGCTGCAAGCGCGCGCGAAACTTCATAAGTAAAATCAACATGTCCTGGAGTATCAATCATTCCAAGAGAATACTCTTTGCCTTCAAAAGTCCATGGAACTCTCACAGCCTGAGATTTAATAGTAATACCGCGCTCTTGCTCAATATCCATACGATCTAAGAAACGATCTCTCATCTCTCGCTCTGGAACTATTCCGGAAAGTTGCAAAATACGATCAGCTACAGTAGATTTGCCATGATCGATATGCGCAATAATGCAGAAATTGCGTATCAACGATTGATCCGTAAATCCTGGCTGGTTATGCGATGTAATCAAAGCAAATATCTCCTTCTATACGTGCTAATAAGTCAAATACGATGCAACATAGTAAAATTTATAATCACAAATATAAGAATATGTAATCCAAAAATTCACAACTATGCTGCAAGTAAACTATATTACCTTAATATTAGTCATTTGCGAACAATATGAAATTATCTACACTAATCAATTTCATAAAAACAATTTATCCTACAATCATGCTATGCTTTCCCTCTGTATGTCCTTATATAGCAAACGTCGTTTGGAGTAACAGTGGCAAACATCAAGTCGCAGAAGAAGCGCGTGCTCACTAACGAGAAAGCGCATAAGCGTAACGTAGCCGTTAAGTCGGCTTTGAAAACCGCTATCCGCGCTACTCGCGAAGCTATCGCCGCCGGTGACAAAGCTTTAGCTGAAACTGCTTTCGCAGTCGCAGCTAAGAAGCTTGACAAGGCTGCAGGTCGTGGCGTGATTCACAAGAATCAGGCTGCTAACCGTAAGTCTGCTCTCGCCCTCGCGATTAACGCTCTGTGAGGTTCGTGCATGTAACTGCATGCAGACTAGAGTTTATTGCAATCCTCGTTACTTAAATGTAGCGAGGATTCTTTTTATAATTATTAGTTGCATAATTGTGTATAATTCTTTAGTATTATCAGCGTTACATAATAATTTCGTTTAAGGTAGTACTCGTGAAGAACTTCTTCAAAGGCATATCATTTATACAAGTACTCGCAGGCTCTCTTGCAGCAGTAACATCACTCTTATTGTCGTCAAAAATTGGAATAGCAGGATCTGTAATTGGAGCTGCAATAGGTTCAATAGTATCTGCTGTAGCATCGCAATTTTATCAAAATCTTATACGTGCTTCAAAAGAAAAAATCCAAAACCTGAGCCGCACATCTAATAAAATAGACGACACTGAGATTATGCAAACAATTGGAGATGAAAACATGACCAATATTGCAAACTTAGTAAATGACAGTAATAACAATAATAAAACACATAAAGCACGCACGATTAGCTCAGAAGCGTATGAAGAAAGTATTAACAACACTCGCGTTATGGAACTTGCATCAATTCGAGAACAACGCGAAGAAGATATGGAACTTTCAGAGGGTTCAGATGAGCCTATTGCACTTTCAAAAGCACTACAAAATTCACAAAATTATACAAATTCATATAATCGCAATAATTCATACAATAACGAAAACGGCAATAGCGACATAGCCGAAAATAAATATAAAAAATTGGTAATAATTGTAGCAATATTAAGTGCTTTAGTTGCTGTGATTATAACAGCAGGAGCAATATTATTATTAACTCAAGGAAAAGGCACAGATAACATAAATCAGCCTATAGAACAGCAAAACACGAATCAAAATCAGAAGAATTATAAACAAAAGAAAAATCGGGAAGGAAATAATACAGAAAATCCTTCAAATAATGATTATGAGGATTCAAACGATTCTAACGATTCACACGAAAAATCTAAAGATTCTGAACCTGGATCAGAATCGAATACTAATAATAGTACAACGCGTAATAATGAAAATGATCCAAATCATAGTTCTCAAACAGATACAAATGGACAATCTAATGGAGAAAGTTCTACAGAGGATTCTTCCGGATCTCAATCATCTTCAGAATCTGGATCTCAAGATGACTCTTCAGGATCTATTGGAGGATCTGGAAGCTCATCAGGATCTATTGGAGGATCTAGCTCATCTTCAGGATCTGGAAGCTCCTCTACTAAAGGAAACTCTGGAACAGGTAGTAACTAATATGCCTAAAAGCAATTGATTAAATGATTAAATGATTGTGTAATTAGGTAATTTAGTAAGTGGATGATTGATTGATTAAATTGATTGATTGATTAAATAAATAAATCTTAAAGTGAAAGAAATAAAAACAATAGTAAAAAAAAACGAAAATATATTAAGAATACTAGCAATTGCATCTACGACTAGATATAAAACTATACGACACGCCGCATTTGGATAAAAAGAAGATTTGTTGTATTCTATCAAAGGTTCGTTTGAACTGTATATTTAAAAACGGGGCTATGGCGCAGCTGGTAGCGCATCTCCATGGCATGGAGGGGGTCGGGGGTTCGAATCCCCCTAGCTCCACAAACAGGGTTTCTAGCAAATCACTAGGAGCCCTTTTTCATACTAAAAGCCCTTGAAATATCAACATTTTAAGCAAAAACAGAAACAAACTTATAAAGTTATTCAGCGTTTTCGTTCGTAGAAAATAAAAAAATGCTTACAATCCAAAATCTGGATTGTAAGCAAAACAATGTTACAAAACTTAAGATTAGCATTTAAGTTACAGGCAACAATGCAACACAATCTTTCTCTTTCGTATTATTTTGAGTATTCTTAATAATCTTTTTATGCGCTATATGCTCAGAAAGACTAGCAAGCAAAATAGCAGCAAAGATTAAAGCAAACCCAACAAAAGCCATATAAGTTACACGCTCACCATAAAGCAAACTTGAAAAAACCAATGTAAACAAACTCTCTGTGCACATAATCACAGAAGCATTAGCTGTAGAAAGATAAACAAGACTATAATTTTGCATAATCTGCGCAACTACAGTTACAACAACAATCAAATAGAACATATTGAAAATAGTGCCTAATTGAGTGCATTCACTAAAGTTTGGTAATGGCTCACTAATAACAGCTCCAGCTAAAAATAGAACTCCTGAAACAACGAATTGACCAAAGGTTAATGTTATAGGATTATATTTTCGCGAATAATAAGCCAAAAAAGTAAGATTAAACGCGAATGCAGCAGCGCACGCTAAAGTCAAAAAATCACCATTAGAGAATGCTAATGCGAACATACCTGGCTTCAAAGCAACAAAACCAACACCTACTACGCACGTGAAAGCTGCAACAATGCCTAGAACAGTAGGCTTCTTTTTAATAATAAGCCATGCAGAAAATGGCGCAATCACACAATACGCGGCAGTAAGAAATGCACTTCTACCAGGATCAACCCAACGCAAACCTTCAGTTTGCAATACAAGCGTTGCGTAATACGTAATTCCTGTTAATAAAGAAGGAATAATCAACTTAGACGTAAAAGTTTTACGAATAGTCTTAAAGAAAATCACGCCCATTATTAAGCATGCGCCGATCATGCGCACACCCATAAGCCATTGAGGGTGAAAAACATTAAGAGCATATTTTGAAGAAACATAGCTACCGCCCCAAATCGCAGCACAAGTTAGCAACATGATTCGAGCAATATTTACGCTCATTCGATTAGACTGCCTTGGTTGAACATCATTCTGTATACTCATGTCACTCCTTCCAATTCTATGCCTTAAATTTTTCTTTAAGTTGGCAAAAATGCTTTATAAAATCATAAGAATATACACAAATAAAGGAAAAGTACAGCTCTTCAGCGTTTTTTTGTAAAATTTCCGAAATTTCACCCCAAACAACAGTCGTATTATGTAAATAGACTTTATATATTTCGGAATCGGTGATTTATATCACAACTTTGAAATTTTTTACGTTAAGCTCTCGTATACAATCCACAATAAGCGTAATGTATCAATAAAGATTACTTGTAACTTAATTGCATAAAATAAATATAATGAATGCAATTAAAAATATAGAAAGGAATATTATGGCAAAGCTCACAGATGATATGAAAGATTTTATTGCAAATAATTTAGCTTGGATCGCAACGATTAGTAAAGATGGCGAGCTTGATTTAGGGCCAAAAATGTCTATGTTCGTACTTGATGACAATCACCTTGCCTACCATGAACGCACTGCAGGACAGCATTTTAAGAACTTACAAGACGGAAGCCAGCTAGTAGTTGCGTTTGCTAATTTAGCAGAAAAGAAAGGCTATCGCTTCCGCGGAACTGTAACTCTTCACACAGATGACGCGATTTACGAGGAGCAAGTGCGAATTGCAGAAGAAAAAGGCACAAAAAAGCCTGCAGCAGTTCCAGTTATGGAAATTAGCGAAATTCAAGATTTAACTTCTGGAGCTAATGCAGGTAAAACAATAACAAAAGACTAATTCTTAAAAATTATATTGCAAAACGCCGAATTAGTACGTTTTCAACAAGCGTCATACAATATCGAGTGGCGTTCGTCCTCAAAGGCGAAGATGAACACCACTCAATTCTTATTCGACTATTCTTATTCGACTATTTAGTTGTAACTAATTTACTTATTTTCTTTACGCAATGCTTGCAATCTAGCGTTCATTTCTTCCGCTTTCTTCTTCTCGAAGTAATAAATTATTGCAGCAATCGCAATCGGGAAAATAACAGTGAACGCAATCCATCCGCAAATCACAGCTGGCTCATCTTT